>JASJDX010000113.1 GCA_030064975.1 Pleurocapsa sp. MO_192.B19 | reverse complement strand
AGAACTTAAGTTTAATTACTGGGTTAGTTGTAAGGCGTTCCCTAGAGGGAGTTGTAAATTAGCAGAGTAGTTTTTTTGAGAATTATGTTGTTAATTTATGACATCCCTCTTTTTAATAAAAGCTCTTAGCTCTTAGCTCTACCCCTGTTAAGGTGAACAAAAGTACTACCTATAATTTACAAGGGTTTCAACACGCGATCGCGATCGCCGCAAAAATTTCTTTTTGAAGCATTCTATATGTTTTAATGCAATGGTGCATATTTTAAACTGGCAAAACCTCATTATTTCGTTGAAAAGTAGATGGATTTATTAGTACAAAAGCTCACCTTAACAGGGGTAGGGTTAGGGTGTTGTAGGGAAAATAAGAGTTTCCAGTTTTGTTATTAATTAAAATAAATTGCTTCATCTCTCTCATTACTTTTGAGAAATGGTATTAAATAGTTACTGGAGATTCGACATAAATAGTCGGTTCTTGCATCACAAATTCAATTTCGTATTCATTAAGCTGTTTGGATATAGTTTTATTAGCTAATTCTAAAAGTCGCTTCCGCAGTTGAATTGAGTTTTCTGAAGAACCAAGGATAAAAAATGTTACTCTAGCGCGAGTACCTGGTTTATCTTCTGGCTTAAATAGCTTGATTTTAGTGCTACCAGGATCGATGCCAAACAAAGCATCAGTACTTCTATTTACTACTTGTTCAACTAAAGCTTGTTCTGTTTCTGCCAAAATCTTGAGAAAGTCTAGGTAAAGTAGCACCATTACTTTTTTACCTCTGGTAATATTCTCAATGTCCAAATTAGCCAAAATGGAATTGGGGATAATTACTAAAGTGCTTTTAGCAACCGTCCTCAGTTTAGTTGAGCGTATTCCAATTGATTCTATTCTGCCGTAAACATCTTCTGCTTGAGGATTGAGATTAACGCGAATATATTCTCCTGGAATAAAAGGACGATCTAAGTATAAAACAATTGTTCCGATCAACTGTTCGATAGTTTTTTGAGAAGCAAAGACGATTGCCGCACCGCCAATTCCTACCCCAGCGAGTAAGCCGAATAGATTAATATTTTGATTTTGAGCAAAAGTTACTACTGCTATAAAACCAATAACTACATTCACCAGAGTCTCAAAAACCAGCAACATTTCGTCTATTTCTAAACCCATTTTGCGAATGGTATCGATACCATAAACTTGAACAAATTGGCGAAATAAACGGGAAATTAGCCAAGCAATACTGACAGTTACCCCTAAGTCTAGAAAAAATTTGGCAATTTCATAGATTGCTTGATACTCGCGAATAAAATTGAGGCAAATAGAAATTAAGATTAAAGTGCCAGTAATCTTAATCAGCTTTTCTATGGGAGTAATTAACCTATCATAAATAATCGAAAATGTTTCTGGAGTTAACTTTCTAATTATCGCTTTAACTAAAGATGTAGTGTATCTTCCTGCCAAAAGAGAAAGAAAGACAAACAATAAGAATGTACCCAGGTTGAAAGCGTGCCCCAGTAAGAATCTCCTAGTTTCAGCATCAAAATTTAGCCAATCTTTAATGCTTTCCCAAATATCCATATACGGCTATGTGTTTATATTTGATTGATGATTAAATTGTGATTGATTAAATTGTGATTGGAGAATCAATATTAATTGTTCTTTCTTCCAGGTCAAAAGCAATTCCATATTCTTTTAATTGCTTAGTAATACTTTGATTGGCAACGTCAAGTAATTGGCGACGCAGATCCATAGAAACTTCTCCAGAACCTAAAATAAAAAAGTTCACCTGTGCCTGAGTGAGGCTTTCTTGATTACCACCAAGTAAATTTTTAAAGATAACTTCAGTATTACGAGGATCTATGCCAAAAATGTCTTGAGTGCTATCTAAAATAACTTGACGAATTAAAGCTTTTTCTTCGTCAGGCATAGCACGATAAAAGGTTAAATAAATTAAAGAAATAACTTTTTTGGCTCCAGTCAAATTTTCAATATTTACCTGAGTAAGCACACTATTAGGAATAATAACCAAACTACCTTTACCTGAAGTTCTAACCTTAGTCGAACGCCAACCGATAGATTCTACTCTGCCAAAAGTTCCATCAGTCAAATGGATATAGTCATCAACCACAAAAGGACGATCTATATACAGCACAATTCCTGCCAATACTTGCTCTAGAAGTTTTTGAGAAGCAAATGCTACAGCTAACCCACCAATTCCTAAACTGGCAACTAAACCCAAAATATTGATTTGATGAGTTTGAGCAAACAGAAAGATAACACTTATAAAGATCGCCGCATTAGCAATAAATTTGCCTAAAATTAAGAATTCTCCAGTAAGCTTGCGTCCTGTTTGAAAGGCTACATCTAGTAGATAGTTATCAAATAGCCGATTAAATAAACGAAAACCTAACCAAATAAAAATAGTCGCGATCGCTAGACTAAAAAATATTTCTATGAATGATAACCAACTAGGTATTGGTAAACTTAAAAGTATCAGATCGACCGTTGCTAAAGAAGCTACTGCTATTAGCCAGTTACGGTCTGGCTTGATTGTTTTTTGATAAGCTTCCTGAACTTTAAATGATAATAAACGATCTAACTGAGCATTAATTAGCTTAAATAAGAGAACAAGAGCAACTAAAGCACTTATGCTCGCAAAAAACAGTAAACCCAATAACAATGTAGTATCAATATTTGTAGTTTTCGCTAGTTCAGCATTCATTTAGTTAATGATTAGACCATATTTTCCTTTTTTAATGATAATTGTCATTGTCATCTAAGTGATTGTTTGTAAATAAAAAATAAAAGTGCAGGATAGATGGAGAGACTAAAAGACAGGGAGACTGGGAGAGGGTCTTATGGTTTGTCTCCTAATATCATTTCAGTTTTTAACTAAGACACATCATTGATTAGTTCTAGCTTTTAGCTTTTAGCTTTTAGCTCTTAATTATCTGTCTTAACTAAAAAATAAAACGATATAATAGAATAATATGCGATGTTTTATGTGTGACAGCTTATCAAAAATCAACAATTAATCATCAGCCAAAACCAAAGTTTTAAACCACATAATATTTTAATAATTAAAACTAGAAATTTTTAATTATATTTTGACGGGGATTAAACTGTTCTAATTCCTTTAACTTTTCATATAGTTCTTTTTCTTCAGGAGTAATTTCTTTGGGGGTAACAATCTGAATTTCCACTAGCTGATCTCCTCTAACTCCAGATTTGTCAAAATAACCTTTGTTAGCTAGGCGCAACCGTTGACCCGAGCGCACTCCATTAGGGACACTGACTTTAACTAAACCATCAATAGTAGGAACTTCGATCGCACTACCTAAGATAGCTTCAGTCGGAGTAACAGGAATCTGACAATAGATATTTGCTCCCTGAATTTCAAAAAAGGGATGGCGAGCTACGGTAATCTTGAGATATAAATCGCCTCCTTCGATGCCTTGTCCTTTGAGACGAATACGCTGAGCGTTAACCATTCCCGAAGGCATATCTACTTCCAGAGAGCGACCATCTTCGAGACGAATTTTTCTTTTGCCACCCCGATAAGCTTCGTCCAAACCCAGGGTCAATTTTGCCTCAATATCGCGACGTTGGGTACGAGGAGAAGAAACCACCCGTTCTCTTTTAGTTGTACCTGGGCGATAGTCTTGGGTACTAACCCTGACGCGGGAGCGGTCAGTAGAGCCATTTCTTGACCCTGCACGGTTGTTGCGCCCAAAGTTACCAAAAGAACCGGCCTTATTAATAAAGTTTTTACGGCTGATGGATTGATCGTACTGTACACGCCTAGTTTGGTCAGATAAGACTTCGTAGGCTTCATTAATATCCTTAAATTTTTCCTCAGCAGCTTTATTGCCCAGATTGCGATCGGGATGATATTTAATGGCTAGTGTGCGATAAGCTCTTTTAATCTCATTACTAGGGGCATTTTTGTCAACGCCCAGTATTTCATAATAGTTACGCACGTTCTGCATATCTCAATTGTTAGTTGTTAGTTGTAAATTGCTACTCGCTACTTGCTACTTGTGAGACAGTTGCGGTGGACGGTGAAGCAGTTCGTTGGCGGGGTTCCCCCGCTTAAAGAAACTGCTGAACCCTTTAGGGGTTCCCCGACATAAGGAGGGCGTGTTGCCGTAGGTCTCCTGCGGCATTTACTTGTCCCGCTTAGTTTGGGATACCGCCCGTCAAACTGAGGAAAGACCCACAGCCTCCGAAGGAGGCAAAGTCATGCTTCGCATGACGATGGCACATGAGTGCCGTTCGCCGTCAGGCGCAAACAAAGGCGATTCGGGAGGAGGTTACCTGTGGGTTTCCCGCAGGTTTTATCGTCCGTTTCGCCGCATGTAATGCTTTCCGATGTCGAACCCGAAGGGCTACTTACTAATTACTACTCAGTTATCAGTTATCAGTATTAATTAAAATTGTAGCCGTTATTAAAGGTACTGGTTTAGAAAATAAATACCCTTGTCCATATTTACATTGCAAGTCGAGTAACTGGGTACATTGTTGCTGTGTTTCAATACCTTCAGCAATTAAATCTAGTTCAAATACTTCTGCTAGTTTAATAATTGTTTTAACCAATTCTAATTTACTGCGATCGCTTTCAATATTTTGGACAAAAGAGCGATCGATTTTTAGATTGTCTATGGGTAAACAATGTAAATAGCTCAGGGAAGAATAACCAGTCCCAAAGTCATCGAGCGATAGCTGCACCCCCAAATTTTTCAGTTTTGTTACACTGTTGAGGACAACATCAATATTCTCCATAATTTCGCTTTCAGTAATTTCCAGTTTTAAACAGCGAGGATTTAAGCCTGTTTCTCCTAAAATTTGCGCGATTATATGACCTGCATAGGGTTGAGAAAACTGTTGACTAGAAATATTAATGCTGATGAATAGAGAATTGGAGTTGGGATATTCTTGTTGCCAAGTTGCCATTTGCTGACAAGCAGAGCGTAAAACCCACCACCCAATTGGCACTATTAGACCTGTATTTTCAGCTAGGGTAATAAAATCAGCGGGAGCAATCAAACCTTTGACAGGATGTTGCCAACGAATTAGAGCTTCAAAACCCACTAAACTATGGTCAACTAATTTAACAATGGGTTGATAATACAATTCAAACTGTTCTTGTTCGATCGCCTCTCGAAGATCGTTTTCTGACTTAGACTTTTCAATATGTTGTAAATACGATGAACGCTGAAAAATTACATTACAAGCTTTACCTTCAGCTTTAGCCTGATGCATAGCAATTTCAGCATTTTGTAACGATTCAATCAGATTGTATGATGTATTATGTGTCTGAATATCGCTACTACTATGATTAAAAGCAATACCAATACTAATAGTCATTAAAATTGAATGATTTTCGACGGGAATTGGTAGAGAAAATTCCTGTTGAATGCGACAGGCTACTTCTGAAGGGAAGCTAGTGTCGGTAAAACCAGCCAGCAAAATCGCAAACTCGTCACTACCTAGCCTCGCCACTGTATCTCGACTTCTTAGACAAGACTGAAGTTTGTGTACAATTTCCACCAATAAGCGATCGCCAATTGAGTGACCAAAATTCTTATTAATATTTTTAAAACAATCGAGATCTAAAAACAAGACCCCAAACATATAGTTTGAATTGTGTTCTAACTGAGATAATTCTTTAAGTTGCTGAATAAATAATTGACGATTAGGCAGATTAGTTAGTTTATCGTGATCGGCTTCATAATTTAGCTGATATTCTATTTTTTTGCGCTCAGTAATATCGGTTTGTGAGCCAATTAAACGGCTAACCAATCCATCCCCATCCATTGCAGCAACGCATTGGCAGTGCATCAAACGATATTCTCCGTCCTGATGTAGCAGAGAATATTCCATTTCAAACCGAGAAATTTCCCCCCGCCAGCAGGCTGATAAATTACTTTTGAGTTTGTCGATGTCTGTTAAATGGACTCTCACTAGCCATTCAACCGGATTATTTTTTATTTCTTGCTCTTGGCAACCGATCATTGATTTCCAGCGAGAAGAAAAGTAAATTTGATTAGAACTCAAATCCCAATCCCAAAGACCATCATGAGTTATTTGAGTAGCTAAGGCGTATCTTGTTTCGCTATCTTTGAGAGCGTGTACCAATTGTTGATCCTTGGTTAATTCTGCCTTATTAGCACTGAGCATACTTTCTTCAGACTCCAATTCATTATCTATGGAGCAGGTAGAAATACTGTTAGATAGATAGTGAGCTGGTGAGTGTTCCAATAGACTAGATTTCATTAAGTTTTCTGAATGTAGTGCTGGTTAATCGACCCGAATTTTGGTGCATAATAAGCGATTATTTTAGTTTAGTATAAATCCTAAGAGCTTTTAAATTTAGGTATACCTTTTTAAACATTTTTTTTAGCTTTAATCTTGGAGGTATCTTTTTTGAGCTATAAGAGCTTTATTTTTATTGCAAAACTATAACTATGAGCAAAAAAAAACTAATTTGAAGATTACATACAAAAGAAAGGTTAAGCTTAGACGCATTTAAATTGGAGCGAGTACATCGAATTTTTAGTTGTTTCAGCCGATTTGATCGTCAGGTTAAGTGCGAAATAGCTTATTTATTGTTATCAATAGCTTATTTATTGCTATTCAAATTTAGCTATTCAAATTTAAGTGCGATTCGTTCAAACCGTATAATTCAATACTGCAATATTATTAATATAGTTATAAGTAGAAGACTTATTAGTATTTAAGTTAAAGATTTGTCTAGCTTTTGGGGTTTTTTAAAACAGAGTAGACTGGGAGAACTTTGGATTGACTTGCTCAACAGTCTCCTATAGGAAAACCAGAATATAGTGGTTGGGGTATCCTAACCTGGCTAACTATACTGTTCTGGCTACAATGATATTAAATTAACTAATAAACCAGCTAAATCTTTAATTTGAATTTAAAAATAGGCTTTGAGCAAATGCGAAGCTAAAATTTGCTGAAATTCGTTATATTTCTCAAAAATACATCAAATTACTAAACTACAAAAGTTTTTATTTCCTAACCGAGAAGATAATATGCAACCAACCAATCCCCAAAAATTTACCGAAAAAGCTTGGCAAGCGATCGCTAAAGTTCAAGATATTGCCAAACAAAATCAGCAACAACAAGTAGAAAGTGAACACCTGTTTAAAGCCCTAATTGAGGAAGAAGGATTAGCCAGCAGTATCTTTAATAAGGCTGATGTCAGTGTTCAACTACTACGCAATAAAGTCGATCGGTTTATCAATAGCCAACCCAAAGTAAGCAACACAGGAGGAAATGTTTTTTTGGGACGTAGTTTAGATAGCCTTTTAGATCGTGCTGAAAAATATCGTCAAGAGTTTGATGATGATTATATTTCTATTGAGCATCTAGTCTTAGGCTTTGCCCAGGATGAGCGCTGGGGTCGTAAACTACTTAAAGACGTAGGTTTAACCGAAAAACAACTAAAGGAAATTATTAAACAGGTGCGCGGAAAGCAAAAAGTAACCGATCAAAACCCTGAAGGGAAATATCAAGCCTTAGAAAAGTATGGACGAGAATTAACTCAACTTGCTAGAGAAGGCAAGTTAGATCCTGTAATTGGTCGCGATGACGAAATTCGCCGTACCATCCAAATACTATCTCGGCGTACTAAAAATAACCCTGTACTTATTGGTGAACCAGGGGTAGGTAAAACAGCTATCGCCGAAGGATTAGCACAACGGATTATTAATCGTGATGTCCCTGAGTCTTTACGCGATCGCCAAGTAGTTGCTTTAGATATGGGTGCGTTAATCGCAGGGGCAAAACTACGAGGTGAGTTTGAAGAACGTCTCAAAGCTGTACTTAAAGAAGTTACCGAATCTGAAGGCAACATTATTTTGTTTGTCGATGAAATTCATACCGTTGTCGGTGCGGGTGCAGCCCAGGGTTCAATGGATGCAGGAAATTTGCTCAAGCCGATGTTGGCTAGGGGAGAACTACGCTGTATTGGCGCAACTACCTTGGATGAATATCGCAAATACATTGAAAAAGACGCTGCCTTAGAAAGACGTTTCCAGTCTGTATTGGTAGATGAACCTAACGTAGTTGATACCATTTCTATTTTGCGGGGACTAAAAGAACGCTATGAAGGACACCATGGGGTAACAATTGCTGATACTGCATTAGTTGCTGCTGCTACTTTGTCTAATCGCTATATTAGCGATCGCTTTTTACCCGATAAGGCGATCGATCTAGTCGATGAGGCTGCTGCTAAACTCAAAATGGAAATTACTTCTAAGCCTGAAGAGTTAGATGAAGTCGATCGCAAAATTCTTCAGTTAGAAATGGAAAGGCTGTCTTTGGAAAAAGAAGACAATCCCATATCTAAAGAAAGATTAGAGAAACTAGAAAAAGAACTGGCTGACCTTAAAGAAGAGCAATCAGAAATAAATGCTCAATGGCAATCAGAAAAAGAAGTTATCGAGCAAATTCGTACTCTCAAAGAAGAGATTAATGCGGTAAATCTAGAAATTGAGCAAGCAGAACGAGCTTACGATCTTAATCGTGCTGCTGAACTACGTCATGGTAAATTACCAAAACTTCAAGAAGAAGTAGTTGAAATCGAACAGAAACTTGCTGAAAGACAAGTCACTGGCAAATCACTCCTGCGAGAGGAAGTTTTAGAATCTGACATCGCGGAAATTATCGCCAAATGGACAGGTATACCCCTGAAGAAACTGATTGAGTCAGAAAAATCCAAGCTACTGAACCTAGAGTCAGAATTACATGAACGAGTAATCGGACAAGAAGAAGCTGTAACAGCAGTTGCTGATTCTATTCAGCGTTCCCGTGCAGGATTAGCCGATCCACAGCGTCCTACCGCTAGCTTTATTTTCCTTGGTCCGACTGGGGTGGGTAAAACTGAACTAGCTAAAGCGTTGGCTAAAAGTCTATTTGATACTGAAGAGGCTTTAGTTCGCATCGATATGTCAGAATATATGGAGAAACACTCTGTTTCCCGTCTGGTTGGTGCGCCTCCAGGATATGTCGGTTATGACGAAGGCGGACAATTAACTGAAGCAATTCGTCGTCGTCCTTACTCTGTAATTCTGTTTGATGAGGTTGAAAAAGCCCACCCCGATGTATTTAACCTGATGCTGCAAGTATTGGATGATGGACGCTTGACTGATTCCCAGGGTCGTACCGTGGACTTTACCAATACAATTATCATCATGACTAGTAATATTGGTTCACAGTACATTTTAGATGTGGCAGGAGATGATAGTCAGTATGAAGAAATGCGATCGCGGGTAATGAATGCCATGCGGGATAATTTCCGTCCTGAATTTCTTAACCGTATTGATGAGATTATTATCTTCCATGCTTTAGTTAAAGAGCAATTACGTAATATTGTTCAGATACAGGTCAAAGGACTAGAAAAACGTCTAGAGGAGCAAAAACTAGCTTTAAAAATCTCTGATGCTGGTTTAGATTACCTAGCCGAGTTGGGTTACGATCCTGTATATGGTGCAAGACCACTAAAACGAGCTATTTCCCGTTATTTAGAAACAGCGATCGCCAAATCTATTTTACGTGGTGAATATCAAGGTGGCGACACTATTTTTGTTGATGTTGAAGATGAAAGATTAACCTTCAAACGCCTTTCGATTGAAATGTTGACCAAATAATTAAAACCAATTCTCAACATAAAGAAAAGGTGGGACTTAACCCACCTTTTTAATTGTTGTTTAACTTTCTTCAATTTTGTTTAATCTACTCAGCCAACATTTTTCTGAAAAGATATATAGTTAGGATAATGTATTAACTCAGCAGTAGAATGCTTATCTACCATTTCTTTAGTAATTAAGCAACGATTAATATCTTGCCTTGATGGTAGTTCATACATAATATCCAACATTAATTCTTCAATTAGCCCTCGTAATGCTCTTGCTCCAGTTTTGCGCCGATAAGCTTCTTTAGCGATCGCCTGTAGGGCATCAGGTGCAAATTCTAACTTTACGTTATCCATTTGCATTAGCTTCTGATACTGTTTAACTAGGGCATTACGGGGCTTAGTCAGTATAGTTAACAATGCTTCTTCTGTTAAAGGTTTTAAGGTAGTAATTATCGGCAGTCGTCCTACTAACTCAGGAATAAGCCCAAATTTGACTACGTCGTCTATTTCGAGATCCTGTAAAAAATTATCTTTTGTTGGTTGAGAATGTAACTCTACCTTCTTCGGAGACACGAACCCAATAGTTTTTCGATTACTGCGACGAGAGATAATTTTTTCTAACCCAACAAAAGCACCACCGCAGATAAAGAGAATGTTACTAGTATCTACAGGGATACATTCTTGATTAGGATGTTTTCTGCCTCCTTGAGGTGGTACTTGGGCAATAGTTCCTTCGATAATTTTTAATAGAGCTTGTTGCACCCCTTCACCAGAGACATCACGGCTAATTGAAGGATTTTCGCTTTTACAAGTAATCTTATCAATTTCGTCAATGTAGATGATTCCCCGTTCTGCTTCTGAAATATCTAGTTCTGCTGCCTGTAACAAACGTAGAAGAATACCTTCGACATCTTCCCCAACATAACCTGATTCTGTAAGGGAGGTAGCATCTGCAACTGCAAAAGGTACGTCGAGAATTTTAGCCAAAGTTTCAGCCAGTAAAGTTTTACCTGAACCAGTTGAGCCTATTAACAGAATATTCGACTTTTGCAACTCAATAGCATCATCTGTAGCTAAAGAATTATCTTTGTCAGCCTTATGCTTAAGACGCTTATAGTGATTATAAACAGCTACAGATAAAACCTTTTTGGCTTCCTCTTGACCGATAATATATTCGTCTAAATATTTTACTAGCTCCTTCGGTTTAGGTAGGGGTTGATCGAGCCAATTTTGATCGGGTTCCTGGCTACTATTATCTGAAGCATCACCCATTAGCAATTCACTACATGATTCAACACATTCATTGCAAATACGAACATTGTCGCTGGCAATGAGTTTGTTAACCATATCTTGAGATTTGCCACAGAAGGAACAGTCTAATTGGAGGGGTTCGATAGTCATGTCTATATTCCTAAATATTAGGTAGCTAAGTGAAATTGAATTAAAAGAGGAGGAGGAAGTCTGAGGAAGAAAAGACTTATATATAAAACTTTGCTTGAGTAACTAGATTGAAATCAGTGACTGAAGTATCAGTTACTGATTTCCGCGATGAAAAACTAGACAGTAGAGACGCTTAAAGAATGACGTTTAAGCACTGAACTTTTTGGTTCGGGGGGATGGGGACTATTATTGTCAATAATTTTTTGGAGTTCGGCTAGAAACTCTTGTTCGATATAGGGTTTAGTTAAATAGGCTTGAGCTCCTAAAGTAGTTGCTAAAGTACGATGTTTGTTACTACTGCGGGAAGTTAGCATAACAACAGGAATTTGAGACAGTTGAGGATCTTGGCGTAGCCGATGAAGTAACTCTAAGCCGTTGAGGTTGGGCATTTCTAGATCGCTGACGATTATCTGTGTTTGGGGACTTTGGTTTAAGATTTCTAGTGCTTCCCAACCATCTTTTGCTACTAAAACTCGATAACCAATCTTTTCCAAAGAATGAGTTATGATGCGGCGCATCATTGCTGAATCATCAATCGCTAGGGCAGTAGGGATTTCTTGCTCTCTTAAAGCAGTCAGAGCTGTTAAGCTGTTCTGATAAATTTGATCGGCGGACTTTTGCCCTCGAAGATAAGCCAGCAAAGTAGCGGGATCAATTGCGGGAATTAAATTGCCATCTCCCAAAACGGTGCAACCGTAAATATATTTGGGAGTTTTAACCACGCCATTCAAAGGCTTGACTACCAGTTCTTGCTCCCTAATCAAACCTTCAGTTTCTAGGGCAAAGTATTGTTTTCCCTGACTAATTATTAATAGGGGTAAAGTGTCTATTGATGAATTTGATAATTTACCAAATGCTCTACTCCGAGCGCGAACTGGAGTGGGATAACGATAGTCCAATACATCACTTAATCGATAAACGGGTAGCAGTTGTTCTCGCCAGGACAACATTCTCTGATTTCCTGAGCGATTTATTGCTTCAGCTTTGGGCAAGATAACTTCTCGAACGTTAGCAGCAGGTATAGCAACAGCTGCTGAATTTACCAAACAGACCAACATAGGAGAGATGGTTTGAGTTAAAGGCAAACTCAGAGTAAAGGTTGTTCCTACATTTGGAGTAGAGCTGACAGTCACAGTTCCTTTAATCATTTCTAGTTGAGAGCGAACTACATCTAGTCCAACACCCCTACCAGAAAGTTCGCTAACTTGGTCTGCTGTAGAAAACCCTGTTGTAAAAATGAAGTTTAGCAGTTTCTCCTCATTCATCTCTGCCAATTGCTTAACTGATATCCAGCCCTTATCAATTGCCTTACGAGCAATTTGCTCTACATTCAAACCTCGACCATCATCCTTAATCTCAATCACGGTTCGATTGCCTTGATGATAGGCACAAATATCAATTTGTCCCAATTCTGGTTTTCCTATTTGAAGTCTAGCTTCTGGCGATTCAATACCATGATCGAAAGCGTTACGGATCAGATGTAATAAAGGATCGTGAAGTTTTTCTAAAATACCCTTGTCTACTAAAACGTCTGTTCCAATCATGTTCAGCTTGACTGGTTTGTTGTATTTGACGGATAAATCTCGTAATCCTCTGGGAAAGGAACCAAGTACTTCTTTCAAAGGCAGCATCCGCGCCCACATCAGTTCTTCTCGCAATTGGTACAGACTTTTCTTCTGCTGTTTGATAGTCTCATCTGACTGTCTTTTATAGAGAACGATATCGTCTACCGCCTCTTCAAACTGCATTGTTTCTTCTACTACTTCCTGAATTAAGGAATATACTTTTCCATAGTGATCGAGTTCTAGACTATCAAAATCTCCTGAAGATAGGTTATTGGTTTGGCTATCATAGTTGGGTGTTACGGATATTCGGTCTGATAGTTCCTGAAATTGGTAGGTTAGGCGTTGAAATTGTTCTAATCGATTTTGAAGTTTGGTTAAGATTGTATTTAATTGTTCCTGTTGTGAAGCTTGGCTATTACGATTGATGACTAACTCGCCGACAAAATTATTGATTTTTTCTAAGCGTTCGCAATCAACTCGGATCTTAAGATTAGCAGCAGGTTGCGATTTGACAGGAGGTGTAACTTGCTCTTGTACTTTTTGCTCGGGAACAGGTTGAGGTTGCTCAGGGGTAGGTTGAGAAGATTCTAAAGGAAATAATAATAAATCAGAAGAGTCTATATTGGCAGGAGTATCTAACTTTTCTGGTTCAACAATTGCTTCTGGTTCAACAATTGCTTCTGGGTCGACAATTGCTTCTGGTTCAACAATTGCTTCTGGTTCAACAATTGCTTCTGGTTCAACAATTGCTTCTGGGTCAACAATTGCTTCTGGGTCAACAATTGCTTCTGGGTCAATAATTGCTTCTGGGTCAATAATTGCTTCTGGGTCGATAATTGCTTCTGGGTCAACAATTGCTTCTGGGTCGACAATTGCTTCTGGATCGACAATTGCTTCTGGGTCGAAAATTGCTGCTGGGTCAACAATTGCTTCTGGTTCGGTAGGTAATGAATAATCGACCAAGGTAGGAGCATCACTATCTTCAACTGATTGCAATTTATCAACTAAGGTAGGAGCATCACTATCTTCAACTGATTGCAATTTATCAACTAAGGTAGGAGCATCACTATCTTCAATTAATTGCAACTTAGTTTCTTGGGAAAATGCTAGCAGTATCTCTGAAGGATGACCCCCGCTAGTACGATCGCCCGCTAAAACTTGCTCTTTAGCACCCAAAAAGTCATCTAAAGCTAAAGCGGCAATTTCCAAAGCGGCATCGGGACTGGCATCAAGAGCGTTTATTGTCCCACTAGCGATCGCCCCAAAACCTGGCAAACTCAGCATTTCGGCAAAACCAACAAAAACTTCAGCCTGAGTTCGCAATTCTGTTTCTATGTCGTAATCTTGAGGAGAGGCTACTATCTTAGTTAGATGCTCGATTCCTTGAGCGACATCCATTTCAAAAATACTCGCCACCAGATCGACTCCCAGATCGGTAGAACTAGGAATATAATTATCTGCTTCGTGTAATGCATCTCCCAGTCTGGTTTCAATTGCAGTAAGAACAGATTCAGCAGTAGCCAGAGCCGATTCTGAATCAAAACTCCCAGTAGTAATTTGTTGTTTTAATGGCGATCGCAGACAATCATAGGCTTTAAGTAATAATGTTTCTAGCTCTGTATCAATATTGGTTTCAACGTACAGGGCTTTAAAAATAGTTTCTAAACGATGAGCAATAGTTTTAATTTCATCGAGTCCGACAGTAGCAGCACCACCTTTGATCGAGTGAGCAGCTCGCATTAAATCGTGAATTTTACTGGGTTCACAATCTTGCTGAAGATCGAGTAGACCCGTTTCGAGTATCTGTAGTAATTCTGGAATTTCTTCGAGAAAAAATTGATAGGCGCGCTCGCGACTTTCTGAATCTATCATGGCTTGATAATTATTTATAACTGGAACTGGTGACTGCGGAAGGCAGCGGGGCTTATAAAGGACACGATACAATCACGCCCACAGCCCCTTGTGAACACAGGTCCCGCATGAGTCAAGGCGGAGTACCGTTCACTTTGAGCCGGACTTAATTGATGAAATAAGCGTTAAGAAAGATTGATGCCATTGATAGCTGAAGCAAAATTACCAGTAACAAATTACGCCGATTCGTATTCTTGCGTTGAATGCGATTAATATTGAGATCTAATCTTTGGAAGTTGGCGTAGAATTGTTCTGCTTGTCTAACTTCAGTATTCATGACTTTTTTAAATTATTGACTAATTAGTGACTTGAGATTTAGCGTTTGTTAATTTAAATGAGAAAATGAGATGTAGTCTAATAGCTCAATTATTGTTAATGATTGAGTTAATTTGGGTATATTTTATTTATTTGCCCAACCTTATTGCTTGGGAATATAGATAAAAATGCAAATTATTTTGTTGTTTGCCAAGTTATTTTGTTGTCTGCCAAGTAAATTTTAAAAATTCTTTAAGTCGACATTATATTAACTAACTAAAAGTAACAAACTAGAAACAACTTGTACGTACATCTTGCGTTAAGTAGATCGGGCTAATTAAACTCAACTATATTTACTTTTGTAAAGCAGATTAAATCATTTGATTGGTATCAAATTGAAATGAGTTTACATTCAGATACATAGTTTAGGTTATTTATGTCTACCTACTTAGTTGCCATTTAATAAAGTGGAACTACTTAGCATCAATAACAATTTGACTTGCCATCTTTGCTTGTGTAGATTTATGCTTTTGTTTTGAATATTTTCAATACTGTGATCTAGTTGGGGGAAATTGACTAAAGATTTTTGACCTTTAGCCATTATGCGAAACCGTTCTGCTTGTCCAACTTCAATATTCATAATGTCAAGTTAATTAATTGGGTAATAATCGGTAAAAAATCAGAGTTGTACTCAAATCTTGCACCAGATTTCTCATTAATCAGCTTGACAAGTGTGCGGGGCGCAATCGGTTAGCTTAGAAAAAAGAATAATAACAGAATAATAATTTAAAATGAACTCTCCAGGAAAGCCCTCCCTAGAAACATATGACTAGAAACATATGAGTTGATTGCCCTGCTCAATTATTCAGTTTCATTGTATTGGTGCAAGATGTCAGTTTTAGGAAGAGGAATTATACTTTGAATTTGTTGGCACTATCTTGTAGTTTATCAGTTATATCAAGTAATTCTTGAGTAGAAGCTGATACTTCAATAGCATCTACAGAAGTTGTGGTTGCCATTGTTGCCACCTCTGCTATAGTTTGACTAATATATTGACTTACTTGAGATTGCTGAGTTGTTTCCAGAGTAATTTTCTTAAGGCGATCGCCGACGATAGTACTAGAAGCCGCAATTTTATTCAGCTTTTGACGAGTTTCATCAACCAATTTTGTGCCAGCAACCACTTGTTCGGTTCCTTGTTCCATCGCTGTTGCTACTTCTTTAGTATCGAGTTGAATACTGGCGACTAACTTTTCGATTTCGGTAGTTGCTTCTGCCGACTGTCTTGCCATAGTTTGAACTTCTTCAGCTACTATGGCGAAGCTTTGTCCTTCTTGACCAGCACGACTAGCTTCTAAAGAGGCGTTTAATGCTAAGAGGTTAGTGCGATCGGCAAAGCTATTAATGAGGTTTACCACCTTAGAAATCTTTTGGGAAGATTCGCCCAATCGCTTGACCTTTTTCGCTGTTTCAGCAACAGTTTCACGGATAGCAAAGATGCCTTCTACTGTCCGATCCATTCCCATACTGCCTACAGTTACAGTATCCGACACCTCTTGGAAAGCTATTTCTACTTGCTCGGCATTAAGAGCAACAGCTTGAATTGATTCGGTCATAGCCTGGATTTGTTGAAGAGCAGAAGCTACTGCTTTTGATTGTTCAGAAGCTCTTTCAGAAAGAGATTGAGCAATTTCTCCATTATTGTTAGTGGTAGCAGCCATTTGAGTCACAGATTGTTGTACCTGAGTTACGATTTGGCGCAGACTTTCCACAGTAGCATTGTAAGAATCGGCGAGAGTACCAATTGCCCCATCAGCTACTGTCGCCCGAATAGTCAAGTCTCCTTTACTAATCGGTTCTACCTCCATTAACAACTCGATCGCTTCTTTTTGCAATTGTTCTTTGGCGGCTTTTTGCTCTACTAAAAGATCGGTTCGCTCCTTAGCCAACATTACTTGAGAAGCAAGTTGAGCAAAAAAGTCAATCTCTGTTTGTTGCCAGGTTCTGGGGCGATCGCACTGCTGTACTACCAAGAAACCGCGAAACTTTTGACCGACAAACAAAGGAGCGGATAACTCAGATTTAACTTCACAAGCTTCTAGCTGTCTTAGATGAGGGAGTTTGAGATCGGCTTTGTAAATATTATTAACCACTCGCACCCTATCGGACTCTTCACTAACTAAATATTGGTGTAGGTAGTTTAGTGAAACATGTTTATCCTCCAACCGAGATATGCGATCGCTTTTTACCGCTTCAGCAACAATTATGCCTTGGTCTTCTCGTTCTTGACGATAAACAATCGCCCGATCTACTTTCAACATGGAGATTATTTCTTCTACGGCAATCCTAGCAACTGCTTTAGAATCAACTGCTCCAGATAGTTTTAGGGTCAAATCTTTAAGTAGCTTATAACGAAGTGTCTCTGTATCTTTTTGCAACACTAAGGATTTGAGGTGCATTGCCATCTTGTTGATGTCAGTTCCCAGCATTGCCAGTTCATCTTTTCCTTGAATGTCTACCCTGGCGTTCAAATCACCCCGACCAATTTTTTTAACTGCTCCTGCTGCGGCTAAGATGGGCAAAGTAGCTCGATGAGCCAAGAAAGCAGCTAAACTTCCTACTGATAGAGCAGCGGTAGTCGTACCCAACAGCAGAGTCCAGCGCAGTTGCGTCAAAGGAGCAAAAGCTTCATCTACAGAACGAGATAGGGCAAGCTGCCAATTGGGTTCGAGAACTCCTGGTATTTCGGAAATTGAGGCAACACTGACCACAGCTGTTTCGTTATCGCTTTTATCGAGCATAACCCCAGTCTCGACTACATCTAGAGGTTTACTACCATCATCAATCCGAGACTGAACTTTTTTCTGTAGCAGAGGTAACTCTGACAAATCAACTCCCGCATCTTGACCAATCATTTCTTTTTCGTCAGCCGCAAAAATTTGTCCTTGAGAATCGATGATCTTGTGTTCAAAGCCTTGAAGTTTAGAGTTACTAAAGAGTTCCTGCCAATGATCTAGAGGCATTCGGATGCGGACAACACCAGTTATCACACCAGTTTGTTGTTCTTTAATTGGGGTGGCTACTTCTAAAGTATTATTACCTGAGGCAGGATTGACACTAGGATTATTAACCGCAGTAGTTTTAGTAGCAATTGCCCGTTGAAAATAATCCCGATTACTATAATTGTCTTCAGGATCTATAGGCAGAGCTGATTTTGACTGAAACAATAAGTTACCATCGAGGTCAAAAACACCAATACTATCGTATTTTTTATAGTGGGTATCAAGATAATTGTCTAGGAGTGCAACCTTTTGCTCAATAGAAGTAGAGTCACTCAATGTTAAGTCTGCCAGCAGAGGAGAGCTAGCAATTGCAGTGGCATCACTAATTAGATGATTAGTAACAAGAGCAATTTTTTGTCGAATCTCAAATGTACGATTTTCTTGCTGGCTAACAATTTGCTTCATCAGCGAGTTACTGGCTACATGATAAGCAACCCCCCCCACTGTGGCAACGGGCAATACACCTATAGCAAGAGCGACAACTGCCGATTTACGTCGCAAACTTAATCTTTCCCATAAGTGGAAAATACGACGTTTTAGAGATAACTCTTTTATTTCATCGGAGTCAACAACAACAGTAGAAAGCTGGGATGGAATATTTTTATGCTTAATATTAGACGAATCGTGAATAAATAAATTATTAATCATTTAGAATAAACCTGATGAGAAGTGATTATTTGATGGAAGCAAATGTTTAAGTGCCATGACTAATTGGATAGTCAATTAGTCAGCAACCTTTTGCCAGATCAGATCGAGGTCTAAAACAGGCAAAATTTCGGTTGGGGATTTTTCCCAATAGCCTTTCAAAAGCTTCTCAAATTCAGTATTCGGGGACGCAGATGAAACTTTAATTGAGTTAGAATCAAATCTTTCGGTGCTGTTTACCCCATTGACCACCAATCCTAGTAACTGGCTGGTAGAGTTTTCCGAATCTACTTGTAGTACTATAGTTGTATAACTAGAAAGAGAACTAGCTTGTTGCGATATGGGTTGTAGATCGATTAAATGACCTATATCTACCAGCCAAAGAATCTCACCGCGATGGTTATAAGCTCCAATCACCCAAGGAGCCATATGAGGCATAGGGACAACGCGATCAATAGGAATAGTTAATACTTGAGTAACTTTTTCAGTTGGCAGTAAGGCAATAGTTTCCGAAACTAAATTCAGCCGTAAAAATTGCGCTCCTACTTTAGGCGCAGATTTGGGTGCAGATGGCGGCGCAGATGGAGGCGAAGATTTGGGTGAACTTTTAGTAGACATTATTGCACCTCCTGAGCAGAATCTTGGGGGACAATTACTTCTTTTAGAATGCGCACGATTTCTTGAGGAACAACAGGCTTAATCAAATAAGCATCTGCACCCTGCTTGAGTCCCCAAAACTTATCGAGTTCAGTCCCTTTGCTAGAACAAAAAACAACTGGTATTTTAGTAGTCCTGGGATCGGTTTTAAGCTGACGACAGATCTCAAAGCCACTGCGACCTGGCAATAAAATATCGAGGAAAATTATGTCTGGTTGATATTCTTGAAGCTTTTGGTTAGCTTCTTCGCCACTTTGAGCAATTAAAACCTCAAAACCATTTTGATGAAGACTAAACTCAATTTCTTTACGGTCTACCAGACAATCTTCAATAACCAATGCTGTATTCATGAGCTTTTTTCACCGATAAATAATGGACAATAAACAACAGATACTCCTGATACCATCGTAAGAACCTAAGAACCTAAATTTGACTCTTATTCTTTTAAATTAGCAG
>JASJDX010000117.1 GCA_030064975.1 Pleurocapsa sp. MO_192.B19 | reverse complement strand
CGTAGGCAATCGCCTTGGCAGGGCGAAAACATAATCAATACATATTACATTTTGACGTGCGGAAAGAGAATTATGACATCGCTCTTATTTCCGCGCCGTATTCTTTTAAAAACAGTTGGTTTTGCTATTATGGGTAGTCTAATTGAACCTATGCGATCGCTCGCACAAAGCAGCTTAACCACATCTTCCACCGAAGGAAAAACTGGCACAATTGAACCTGGAACTCTTGAAGTTGTTGCCGAACTTCCCCTTCGACCTGCTTTAGTTACTGTTAATCGTCAAGAGCGAATTTTTGCTACCGTGCATTGGTTCAATCGCCAAGAACCACAACTAATCGAAATTACAGGGCGTAACGAATATAAGCCTTGGCCCAATGCTAGCTGGAATCGTGGATTTGGGCAGGGAGAAGATGCTTTTGACCAACCTTTAGGAATTCTTGTTGATAGTGAAAATCGTGTTTGGACAATTGACTGCGGGATATTTCCTACCCTAGCAGACGGTCAACCTCCTCTACCTAATCGTTCTCCCCGCTTGCTGGCTTTCGATGCTGAGACTGGAGAAAACGTTTACAATTTGAGATTACCAGAAAATACCTGTCCACCAGGAACTTATCCTCAAGATTTAGCGATTGATGAAGTTAACGGATTTGCTTATCTAGCCGATATTGGTGGAAGTCGCCAACCTGCAATTGTTGTGGTTAACTTAAATGATAATAGCGTTCGTCGCTTTGAAGAACACTCTTCCCTAATCTCAGAAAATGTCGATTTGATGGTTGAAGAAAAACGGCTAGTATTTCCCGATGAAAATGGGCAACTTGTTGCTGCACGCATTGGAATTAATCCGATTACCTTGTCGGGTAATAATGAGACGGTGTTTTTTGGACCGATGTGCGGTCTTGGCTGGTATTCCGTTCCCGCAAGGTTATTTCGCGAAAATGCTAGCGATCGAAGCATTGCAGCAGCAATTTCCAGAGTGGCAAATAAACCAGTTTGTGATGGAGTTTCTACTGATGCCGATGGCAATCATTTTTTGACCAACTTAGGAGAAAATGCGATCGACCAAATCGATGCAGAAGGACGTTTGACTCGACTGGTTCAAGACGATCGCTTAATTTGGGCAGATGGTGTACGCTTTGGGTTAGATTCATGGCTTTATATCTCCGTCAATCAACTCAATCGCAGTCCTCTGTTTAACGATGCTGGAGAAGAAGGAGAACCACCTTACCCCATCATGCGTGTCTGGACAGGAACAAAGGGAATTACGGGTAAATAATTAACTTAACTGATGCTGCATAAAAATAGCAAGAATCTTCAAAAAATTGCGCAAAAGCTTTCAAGAGATATGTTTTTAGCTTCTGTAAATTGAATGTATAAGGTTCAAACACAAAAAAGCAAAAATCATGAAAAATCTCCTTTTAGCTACCGCTACCGTTGCCACACTACAATTATCTTTAACAAATGATGCCGAAGCAGCACAAGTTAAAAAAGTAAACTTTGAAAGCAACAATCAAAACTTAGTCGGCAATCTCTATCTTCCCGATGACTATCAAGAAGGGGATAAATTACCTGGGGTGGTCGTAACTGGTGCTTGGACGACGGTAAAAGAACAAATGCCTGCTACCTACGCTGAAGAATTAGCCGATCGCGGTCATGCAGTTTTAGCTTTTGACTTTCGTAATTGGGGAGAATCTGGCGGAAATGAGCGTCAGTTAGAAAATCCGACCAATAAAACTCAGGATATTATCGCTGCTGCTAATTGGCATCTGGTGGCAAAGCAACCTATCAAAAGGCTGATGTTAGAAATGAAGAGGAGGTCAAGGCTTTCGTAGATAGCTGCATAAAACGCTATGGTCGGGTAGATATTGCATTTAACAATGCAGGTATAGATCGTCCTCCCGCGCCTTTAGCAGATACCACTACTGAAGTATGGGATGACATTATGAACACTAATGTACGTGGCATCTTTTTAGCCATGAAGTATGAAATCCCGCAAATGCTAGAGCAGGGGGGTGGGTTAATTGTCAATATGTCTAGCATTGGTGGACATCGGGTATTTCCGAATATTAGTCCTTATCATGCCAGCAAATATGCAGTTGAAGCCATTACCAAAGGGGCTGCCAAAGAATATGCTCAGCAAAACATTCGAGTCAATGCGATCGCTCCTGGTCCAGTCGAGACACCTATGATAGAGCGAGTTGTTCGTGATTGGAACGTTACCCGTGAAGAGTTAGCCTCTGGTTATCCAGCCAATCGATTTTCTACTCCAGAAGAGCAAGTCCGTGTAGTCATGTTTATGTGCAGTCCCGAGGCTTCGTATATGACAGGAGCAATTGTCTCTGTAGATGGAGGCGGATGGGGATGATAACACACTCATAGAATATCTCAATGCCGATTAGGCAAGAGGTTTACTTATTATTTGGGGAAACTGCCTGAGATAAATTACATTATCTTTAGTAGAGACATTTGCTTCTACTGCACCTAATGCGATTAGCGTTTCTCGCTCTAATTCAGTTAAACCCGTTACGCCTGTAATGTTCATTTGGCTATAAGGTTGAGGTGAATTGAGAGTTTTAATACATTTTCTAGAACTAATATCCCATATTTTAATCGTCCCATTGTTAGAACCACTAACAAGCTGTAATTGTTTGGTTGTTGTACAAATTCTAAAGGCGATCGCTCTTACCCATCCTCCATGGACTAAAGTTACAATTGCTTGTTGTTGAGTGACATCCCATAGCTTAATCGTGCCGTCATGACTGCTACTAGCTAGAAGTTCTCCATCTGGACTAAAAGCAACTGACTGAATCCAAGCTGTATGTTCTGACCAAGATTGTATAATGCTGCCTGTTTTATAATCCCATAGTCTCACTACATTATCGTCGCTTCCTGTTGCTAATAGTGACTGTTTGGGATGAAAAGCTGCCGAACTTACTGGACTGGGATGGTTAAAAATAGCAAGACATTTTCCTGTATTGACTTGCCAAACTCTAGCGGAAGTATCTAATCCACAACTAGCTAGATAATTACCTTCAGTATTGAAAATAAGATGACGAATGATTTTTTTATGTTCGGTAAGTGTTTGAATTAGTTCGCCAGTAATAGGATTCCACAACCGAATCATACAGTCAGCACCAGCAGCAGCTAAGTAACAATTATTGGGACTAAACGCCACCGTCCAAAACCAAGTATCATTTTGTATGGTGTTACATAACTCACCTGTAGTGGCATCCCAAATCCGAACGGTACAATCGTCACTCGCACTGGCAAGCATAAGATTATCGGGGCTATAGGCTACCGACCAAATACTTTTACTGTGTCCTGTTAAAATTCTTTCGATTTGATTGCCAGTAACATCCCATAATTGAATAGTTTGCTCGTCATTGGTGCTGGCTATT
Organism: Pleurocapsa sp. MO_192.B19; assembly: GCA_030064975.1. GTDB lineage: Bacteria > Cyanobacteriota > Cyanobacteriia > Cyanobacteriales > Xenococcaceae > Waterburya. The sequence goes on along the minus strand of JASJDX010000117.1, from coordinate 16,173 downwards.
TGCTTGCCATCCGAACTAACAGCGATCGCCCAAATACCATTGCTGTAGCTACTAATCGTGGTATCAATTTCTCCAGTGTGATTATTCCAATATTTAATAGTGCGATCGCGACTGCTCGTAATTAGAGTTTTACCCGCATCAGTAAATACGAGGGACTGAACCCAATCATCGTGGGGCAGTATTTTAGATTGTTTAGTTGCCAGATTCCAAATCCGCACGGTGCGATCGTAACTAGCACTAGCTAACTGCTTACCATCGGGACTAAAAGCAACCTGAGAAACTGTTCCTTGATGTTGGGTCAAAGTAGTAATTTCTTCTCCCGTACGACTGTTCCAAAGCTTTACTGTACTATCCAAACTACCGCTAGCTATTAGAGAACCATCGGGACTAATGGCAATTGTCCACACAGATTGCTTATGAGCCTTAACTGTTCGCAGACATTTACCAGATAAACTCCAAAATCGAATTGAACCATCACCACCGCTACTAATTAAGGTTTTACTGTCGGGAGTAATAACAATCGAGCGAACATCTTTGGTATGTCCTACAAGAGTTAACTTTACTATTTGGGTTTTGACATCCCAAAGCTGGATCGTAATGTCGTCTCCTCCACTAGCTAAAGTTTGACCATCAGGAGTAAAGGCGATCGCCCTAACTCTTCCCTGATGAGACTTTAAAACACCTATACATTTACCAGAAGCAAGATTCCACAAGCGAATAGTGCGATCGCTGCTACAGCTAGCTAAAGTTTGTCCGTCGGGACTATATGCTACCATTTGCGTCCAGGCCGAATGCCCCCTTAGGGTTAGCTGTTGTCGTTTACTCTTTAATTCCCAAAGGCGAATTTGACCGTTAGTATCGCAAGCTGCTAATTGTGCGCCATCAGGACTAATAACCAGAGAAAGAGTATCGCCAAAATCTTCAGTAAAGCGAGACTGGGAAAGATCGGCAAAGGAAAAATTACACTGTCGTAAATTAAGACCCCTTCCATCAGCTTGCCATACTGATAGATGAGAAAAATTCCAGCGCCGGAAATCTACATGGAGGTAACGTAGTAAATTAAAAATATTACCAGCCAAATAACCAGGTTTTCGCGGAGTTTTCCTTCTTTGTTTACTTAATAAGTTAGAAAGCGTGGCTAAAAGGCGATCGCGCCCCAATCTAGCTAAAAGCCTTTGTATAATAGGCTTGAGAATAAATTCAATCTGCTGCCTTTGTCTGTATTCTGATACATTTGCTTTCATTAAGGCAATAGCTGTTAAAAGTTCTGTCTGTTCGTCTTCGATTTGCTGACAAACCTGTCGGACTAGATAATTAATAGTATATTTTTTAATTAAGGGCGATACGACAAAGTTACCATCCCTCTGTTCGATAAATAGATAGTTTCGCAATCTACTCAAACCTTCTACGATTTGAGCAGAGAATATTAATAACCCTAAATCTTGTTCTAGCTCTGATAGAGAAGCCAGTTCGCCGTTTATTGCTAACCAATATAATACAGATATTTCCGCTTCAGATAACTGTTCTAGTTGTCGATCGAATTGTCTTTCGATCTCGCTAAATACGCTGGTATTGTGAGCTAAAAATTCTTCAACATCTCCATCAAATAAATCTAAAATCGTAGTCGCAGCTAGATGCAAAGAAAGGGGATGAGCATCATAACGATTAGTCAATTCAGTTAATGTTTTATCCCTAGCAATGATTTGGCGATCGCCAAGTAATTTCTTGACTGCTACCAAATTAATACTTGGGAGTGAAAGAGATTGAGATTTGGTCAACGCCACTGTATCCAATCTTTGGCGACTAATTAAAATAAGGCAACTTCGATGAACTGTGGTACTGAGATAATTGAAAAAAGCAGTGGTATGACGGTCGAGTACTGCTTCTACATTATCAAAAACCAATAAACAGCGATATTGCTGCAAAAAACTAATTAAAAGAGCAATTTTAGCTTCAAAGCTGCCACTAACATTATCTAAAGAGAAATAGCGTAACATAGTTACTAAAATTTTGGACAGAGAATCCGTATCTAAAAGCGATCGCCAGTAAAGATATTGAAAATCATCCTTAACTTCGTCAACTAATTTAGCAGTCAGAGCAGTTTTACCGATTCCGCTAATTCCATAGAGAGTAATAACCTGACTATTTGATAAACATTCTTTTAACCGTTCTAATTCTAGTTCTCTGCCATAGATGAGACGATCATTTGCAGGATAGTAAACAGGCAATTCTACAGCAGGTAATTGTTTTCGAGAACTAGATAGTAATTGGGGTTTATAAAAATCCTCTGGGTTTAACTCTAAATTAAACCCTTTAAATAACCGTTCTAAGGTACGGCGATCGATTCGAGTCGAAACACTGAGAACGCGAGTAATGGTACTGAGATCGAGTCCTGTAATTAGAGCCAGTTGTTCGAGCGTATAGCGATTTCCCTGATTGTCGAGCTTTTCGGCTGCTTGACGAGCCGTTTCCCACTTCGATCTTCCGCGCTCTGTAAGCAAAAAGCCCCTATTACGCTGTCGTTTAGAGCTTTTCATTCTAAATATCCTCTCAAACATTATGTTGACCATTTTAATTGACACTCCCACTGCTCCACTAACGTTAAAGCAGTGGGATTCTTTGGTTCAGCGACTAAGCTTACCTTGGCAGGTATCGCTACCAACCAAGATAGAGGCTCGATCTCCCCAAGCGTTTAGGTCTAACATTTCATTAGACCAGCTTCCCCGTCTTTTTTCATCCCAGGTCTAAAAGACGCTGGGCTTTCAAACTTCCCGCATTTTCTGCAAATTAGCCAATTTTTAGCGAATGTAAGTTTTTTTTCACCATAAGTTCGATAAATACCATAAATGACATATCTGCAATGGTGTATCTATTGTCAATGCTCTAAACTGTACGAAAATCTCTACATTTTTGTTAGATAGCTATAAAAAATATGAGTAATAATTTAGAGCCTCAATCTTCATCTAAAATCCCTCGTCGTCGAATGATGTTTTATGGTGGAGCGGGTCTATCGGGATTAGCAGCAGCAGCGATCGCTAATAAAGGACAAGCAAACACTCTCAATCCTCAACCTTTAAATGGTGAAGCAAATCCCAACGGAAGATTTGCAGGAAAGGTAGTTTTAATTACTGGCGCAACTTCTGGCATTGGCGAAACTACAGCTAAGGCTTTTGCTAGAGAAGGAGCACAAGTAACTTTCAATGGTCGTCGCGCTAATTTAGGACAGAAAGTAGATTCAGAAATTAGAGATATGGGAGGAGAAGCTACCTATATTCAATCGGATGTGCGCGACCCAAAACAGGTAGAAAATTTTGTCAAGGCTACTGTAGATAAATACGGTCGTTTGGATATTGCTTTTAATAATGCAGGTAGCTTTATGACTCCTGCCGAAATTCAAGACATAGATTTGCCAAATTTTGATGATGTTCTCCGCACCAATATTCAGGGAGTATTTTACTCAATGAAGTATCAAATACCTGTAATGCGTCAGCAAGGAAATGGCGTAATTGTCAATATGGCTTCGGTATCGGGTCATTCTGGATTTCCCATGTTAGGAATGTACATGGCAAGTAAACACGCTGTTATTGGTCTTACCAAAGCTGCTGCTCTCGAAAATGCCGATAAGAATATCCGCGTTACTTCAATTTCGCCTCTAGCTGTAGATACTCCTATGTTGCGTACCTCTTTATCTTTCTTTGGCATTACACCAGAAGAAGCTGCTGCGAATAATCCCAATAAACGCATTAACACTACCGACGAGATGGCAAGAGCGGTGATGTTCTTAGCGTCTGAAGATGCGACCTCTTTAGGCGGTATGGATTTGGATGTTACTGGTGGTTGGTTGGCTAGTTAAAACTATTACAGAAACAACTGATTATGTTCAAAATAGCAAATATTTTAATCAGCAGTATGTTTATTCTTAGTTCGACGGCGATCGCTACTGAGATTGGTAATCCTGATGCGATCGGTGATACTCAATTTAAAAATCGCCTGGCAATTACCGATGTAGTTAATAGTGTAGGAACTCTTGCCGATCTTAGACAATGGTCGCAGCTACAGGAGCTATTTACTGAAGAAGTAACAATTGACTACACTTCACTGTTTGAAGGAGAAGTACAGAATATTTCCAGTCAACAATTAATGACTCAATGGCAATCTCTCTTACCTGGATTTGATGCCACACAACACTTAATTACCAATCATCAAATTACAGTGAATGGAGATAAGGCAACGGTTTTAGCCTATGTGCGAGCAACCCACAAACTAGGGGATGAGATGTGGGTTGTCGGTGGTTACTACGTCGATGAATTGGTACGGACTGATGAAGGATGGAAAATTAAGGCGATTCAATATAATGCTCTTTATGAAGAGGGAGATCGGTCTTTATTAGAACAAGCTGCTGCTAGAGTAGCCAATTAAAGCAACAAAGCTATCTGAATAATCAATATATATAGATAAAATTAGGATTGTGTCTAATTTCTCAAGACGTAAAGCAATAAGCTTAGGCGCAGTTGGTACTGCTGGAGTAGCTGCGACCATACTAACTCAAGGAAAGCAAAACCAGGTTCAATCCGAGCCACTATCTCAACCCGAAGTAAATCCTGATGGTAGATTTGCCGATCGAGTTGTTTTAATTACAGGTGCAACTTCTGGGATTGGAGAAGCTACTGCTAGAGCCTTTGCAGCAGAGGGAGCTACGGTGCATTTTTGTGGTCGTCGGGAACAGTTAGGACAGCAGGTAGCCCAAAGTATTACTGATGCAGGAGGAAAAGCCACCTATCAAAAAGCCGATGTCAGAATCGAAGATGAAGTTCGAGCTTTTGTTGACAGTTGCATTCAAAGTTACGGCAAAATTGATATTGCTTTCAATAATGCGGGAATTGTTAACCCTAAAGCAGTTCCCCTCGCCGAACAATCCCTAGAAGATTGGCAAAACGTAATGACAACCAACGCAACGGGTTATTTTTTAGCAATGAAATACGAAATTCCCCATCTGCTAAAAAACGAACCTGGGGGTAACTATGGGACTCGTGGCGTAATAGTCAACAATGCTTCAGTTTCCGCTCATATCGGCTTTCCTGGTATTAGTCCCTATAGTTCCAGCAAACACGCCGTTGTTGGTATGACTAAATGTGCTGCACTTGAATACGGCAAACAAGGAATTAGGATCAATTCTATTTCTCCTGGTGCGGTTAATACTCCTATGCGGAGAACGGCATATGAAAATCAAGGTTTACCTCAAGGCGATCCTTTACCCGATCCTCCTAATATAGTTAATCGCGCTAACACTCCTGAAGAAATGGCAGATATTGTCATGCTGCTAGCTTCTAGCGATATTTCCTACATCTTAGGAACGGATATTGACGTAACCACAGGGATGCTTACTGGATTGTTGACTGTATAAAAATTAATTTTTGCAAACTAAACCAAAAATCGAGAAATGAAAAACAAAAAATCAGGCAATTCATTTACTAGAAGAGGAGTAGTACTCGGTGGTACGGCAGCTATAGCAGGGGCAACTTCAGTTTTTGCTCAATCCAAATCAGTAAAAGCTCAAGAACCTATCTCTATTGCTCAAAATCAATCTCAATCTAGGAATAATATTCTAGAAGGTAAAGTAGCTTTAGTAACTGGTGCTGCAAGAGGAATTGGAAGAGCGATCGCCGTATCTTTAGCTAATGCAGGTGCAGATATAGCAGCAGTAGACATTCTACAAGACATTCAAGGTCATTCTGTGCCAATGGCAACTACAGAAGATATGACCCAAACCAAGCAGCTAGTAGAACAAGCAGGTAAACGTTTTTTGAGTTTGAAAGCAGATATTCGCGATCTGGCTGCCCTCAAGAATGCTGTGGCTCAAACAAATCAGCAATTAGGAGCAATTGATATTTTAATTGCCAATGCTGGAATTAATAGTAATGTTGGTTTTACTACTACTGACGAAACAGCCTGGAAAAATCACTGGGATATTGTGACTGATGTTAACGTAATTGGTACTGCTAACACTTTAAGGGCTGTAACTCCTTCGATGGTAGAACGAAAAACTGGCAACATTGTAATTGTTAGTTCGACTTTTGGTCGTCAGGGTAATGGCACAAATCCAGCTTATGTAGCATCTAAGTGGAGTGTAATTGGTTTGACCAAAGCAGCAGCTATTGAACTGAGTGAATTTGGTATTACTGTAAATGCGATCGCTCCTACTGCAGTACGTACTGGCTTAGGTGGTTCACAAACCGAACAACAACGCGCAGAATCAAATGAATGGTTACAAGCCAATTATCATCAGCTTCCAGTTGGTCTTCTTGAGCCTGAAGATATAGCAGGGACAGTAGTATTTTTAGCTTCTCCAGCAGCTAAATACATCACAGGTACAACTATAGATATCGCTGCGGGTGCTAACGCTAGATATACGGCATAAAAGGGATATTAGGCGTTGCTGATTTAAAGTATAAATCCCATAATAATTCTGTTCGTAGCTATTAGCTATTAGCTTTTTTAGATAAATTATGACCAACACAAACCAAGAATTAAATATAGTGGAATTAACGCCAAAAGACTTCGATCGCGCAGCCGATCTTTTAGCAGAAGCTTTTTATGATAATCCTTTGCACGTTTATATCTTTCCCAACCCTGCAAACAGGCTAAAAGCAATTCGTTGGATGCTAAGAGGTAATCTTAACAACAATCTCAATTCTCGAAAAAATATCATCGGTCAAAGTTTTGCTTTGGTTGAATCAAACTCACCAGAAGTACGAAAAATAAAGGCGATGGCTTTTTGGAATCCCCCTCATGGTGATTCTGTCAGCTTGTTCTCTATGGTCAAAGAGGGACTATTAACTATGCCCATAAGATTTGGTTGGGGTAGTTTCTCTCGTCTATTTGAAGTAATTGAGAAAATTGGCATTGTTAAAAAGCAAGCACTTGATGATACTCCCGCTTGGTATCTCAACAATATGGTAGTAGCCCCCGATCTAAGAAGAACGGGAATTGGCAGCAAACTTTTAACTCAACAGCTAGAATCAGTAGTAAATCCTTCTGGTTTTCCCGCAATTTTGGTAACTCAAAGAGAAGCAAACGTCAGATTTTATAAGCGTTTGGGATTTAATGTAGTAGCAAAATCAACAGTAGGCAGTGGAGAATCTGCCTTTACCAATTGGTGCATGACACGCCACTCAAATTAACGCGATCGCCAAAAGATTTTCCTAATTTCTCAATATCTGCTGCCAATACTTGGGTTTCTAACCATGCTGTAAGATTTTCTGCATCTTTGACGGTTGCTTCGGTGATACCAAGAAATTTACGAATTAAAACACGGTGGGTTTTGATGGTTCTTCCTTGCTAATCATAGTTATCAAATCTGTCAGGAGGAACTTTTAGGAGTTGGGCAACATAATGAATTACATCGCGGGGAATGTCAGCTTTGGATACGGGAAAACGACCTTTATACTGAAAATATTTGAGTAATAAAGCTATTGCTAGACTATTGATAGCTGTTTTCTTGGTTAAGAGGTTTAATTCGGCGGGAATAAGTGTCCAGTGTTCAATTAATTCGCTACTGCTGCCAAAAGCGTTTCATTTACGAGAGATATTGTGTTTACTGTCTCTTATTATCTTGTTGACCATGAGATAATATTTAAAACTTAAACCAAATGAAATGTATAGTATTCCTGACTATCTCACTCACTACTACGAAGAGGGAAACATTCGGCTTAAGAATATTTGCAGCTACGATGACGTTGAAGCACAAGCAGTATTAACCAATCTATCTGAATCGGGACAAAGAACCTGGTTACATCCTGGATATCTTGAAGAACGACGCGAAATTGAAGCATGGCTTTACAACGATTTTGTCAATAAAGGTAAAAAACCATATCTTCGGCATCCTATTTATTTCGTTCTGGGAGAGCATGATGACTTGTTTCAAAAAGGTGGTTTCTTTTCTTCTGCTAACCCAATTAAGTTAAAAATTCCTTTGTCGCTCTTTGACAGCAATCAAATTTCTTTCACGTACCCTGATAGTATGCCTAGTTTTAATATTCCTCGGGTGGAAAGAGGAAAACCCTATTTAAAATCATTTCATGGTCAAGTTTTTACCAAAGATGAGATAACTGAGGTTGTCCAAGCCTATGGATTGCCAGGAGATAGATGGAAAGTTGAAGAAGCATGGCGTTACGATCGCTTTATTGAGGCACAAATCTGGGACGAACGTCCCATCGAGAAATTTCTAGAAACATAACAACTATTTTGGTACTACTGCTTTCTCAAACATCTCAATCAATTTTCGTAGAATCAAGCGATAATCTTTAGTTGTACTGGCAGCTTGCCCAGCATCTAATTCTAAATTTTGTAGTTGAATTTCTCCGTTTATTTCTGCTTGCTGTAAAGTCTGAGTTAATATCATCACAAATTTTTGCTGTGCTGCCAAGAAAATATCAGTGGCAACTTGACCATTGATATCAATCAACTCTTCACCGTGAATAGAATCGCATACCAAGGCGAATAACTCTACAGTACGATGCTCATATCAATTCTCGAAAGTAACGAGAGACTTCGTGTGGGGTAGAAGTCAGGAGTCAGGAGCGGTGCGACCCCGCGGAATTTTCAATCCGCAAGGGAACGCGCACCGAAGGAGTCAGAATAAACAGGGGCTTGAAAGCTTTTTTCTCATAAAAAATAACTATCTATATATCTAGCTATTTTTGAGAATTGGTATCAAATGCTTGCCAAAGGCGATCGCGTTTTTCTTGTTGTTGTTCTTCCATATTTTGACATTTTGACATAATTTAGTATAATGTCAAAATAACAATCTGACAAAAAAAGAAAAAGTGTCAAAAAATATTGGAATATGAAAGATACTTCTAAGTCTTATTATCGTGGTGACGTTTTAGTCACAGGAGCATCAAGCGGTATTGGTAAAGCCACGGCAAAAAGGCTTGCTGCTGATGGATACCATGTTTTTGCTGCTGCTAGACGCTTAGAAAAAATGACAGATTTGAAATCAGAAAGAATAACTGTTTTACCTCTAGACGTAACCAATGAAGAATCAGTGCGATCGCTCGTCGAAACTATATCCGCTCAAGCTGGAAGATTAGATGTCTTGGTAAATAATGCTGGTTATGGCTCTCATGGCGCGCTAGAAGCCGTTTCCCTAGAAGAAGCGAAATACCAGTTTGAAGTGAATGTGTTTGGCTTAATGAGTTTAACTCAATTAATTCTGCCGATAATGCGGAAACAGCGATCGGGCAAAATTATCAACGTTTCCTCTATGGTAGGTAAGGTGAGCGTGCCTATGACTGGCTGGTATTGTGCTAGTAAACACGCCCTTGAAGCTCTTTCCGATGCTTTGCGTTTAGAAGTGCAACAGTTTGGTATCAAAGTAGTGATTATCGAGCCAGGAGCGATTAAAACTGAGTTTAACGATATTGCTAAGGATAAAGTCAACCAAGCATCTTCAATTGAGGCGTATCAAAGTTGGATTGAAACTTGGAACAAAATATTAGAGTCTAGTAACCAAACTGGTGCAGAGCCTGAAGTTATAGCAGGAGTAATCGCTAAAGCAGTTCGAGCTAAACAACCGCGATCGCGTTATGCTGCTCCTTTTGATTCCAAATTTTTCTTATTTTTGAAATGGTTATTAAGTGATAAGCTGTTCGATCGAGTTGTTCTCTCAGAAATTAAAAAGCGTCAAAAATTAGTATCGTATTCCAGTAAATAATACCGTTTTCATTTAAATTGGCTACAGATGATTGACGCGAGGAGGCAGGAAAACGGAGACGCGTAGAACTATTTGTAGCAGTCATTTTTGGAATTGGTATAAATAATCTATCTTAATTACTTTTTAACACTCTCCGTCCTAAAAGCGACACAGTTTCCCAAACTACGTTTACTCATGAATAAGAAACTGATAAATCCTCAAGAATTATCCCTCTTTTGTCACTAAAGGGATTTTTGACGAGTTTACACGATTTCAGCCTACGAAAAATTAAGCTTAGACCCTAAAGTCATAAAAGAGGGATTATTCGATGGCTCTCCCTTTGGAATGTCTCAAGCCGTATGCGATCTAGATTCAAAACTTGTTTTCGTCTCAGGTCAAGTAGACTGGAATCAAGAATATCAAACGTCAGAAAGTTCTGTACCTTTACGAACAGGATTTAGGATCTACACGGCAATTCAAGTATAGCGGGGGCAATACAGATTAAAAACAGATCTGCATAAAAAAATAGACCATCCGTAACTAATAAATGTAAGCACAACACACACTAAATCTTATTTTTACAAGGTCTAAAAACATGAAAAAATCTACATTAGGAATTTTAACTGCTGTTATCGCCTTCGCTCCTTTAACTGCTTTTGCTCAAGACGCTCAAACTAGCATTCAAAACAACACCAATTCTGCTGCTGCTGTCGGTAATGGTAACTTCATCCATCAAAACGCTGACCAAGCTAGCTTCCAAAACCAACTAGACTTGGGTGCATACGGTGTTCCTTCTACTCCTGATGCTCAAACTTCAGTCCAAGTTAATGCTAACGAAGCTGCCGCCATCGGAAACCACAATGCGATCGTTCAAGACGCGACTCAAACATCTGTTCAAGACCAAGTTGATGTAAATCAGTATCTTCCTTACGGTTACGGCTATTAAAGCAGTCATTAAGTTCGCTGGCTCGATAGTAGTAAACGCTTATAAATATAGTCCTGGTTGATATTAGCCAGGGCTTATTCTTTTTTTTGTCAGCCTAAATATCTAAATATCAAGAGCGATTGCGCCTCGGCGCACTGCCCGAAGGACGATTGCCCGAAGGGCAGTGGCGGAGCCAATCGCTATACCGAATCATCAATCCAACCACAATCGGGACAATCATAGTGAACTATGCGCTCGTCTCGATTAAACTCATGTCTGCATTGAGGACAGACAAAGCGTAAAGAAGGGATGGTTATCTAGTATATGAATTTGTTCTGACTGACTGTAGCGAGAAGAGCGATCGGGAATTAGTTCATCACCATACCAGCTATATCCTTGAATCATAGCACGACAATTTCGTATTCAAGTTCTTTCCGTCTCGATGCACAAACCCAATCGAGCAGGTTATAGTCGTCCTGATGTTTATGTCATTGAAGATAGACGTTAAATTTTTTTCAACAAGTAGCGATCGCTTGGCAGGAATTTTAGACATAGTAAAAACTATTAATAACCAATAAAAGACTACGTTATGAAATATGTCGAACTGCACCGTAAGTATGACTTAGAGGTGCCGAATGCACTCCAGCGCGGAAGCGGGATTTTAAATCCCGCTTCCGCATGGTCAAGATGTCCTAAAGGATACCGCTCCGCATATGTAGCGCGTTTTGGTACGATACTCCAGAATTGAAAAAATAGAATCCCTACTAGATTCAAAAAATCCCGATTCTTTGGTCAGTAAACAACAACAAGCATCTCTTGAAAATCGCCATCAGCTAGCACGTCAAAAAGCATTACTAGAAGAGTATCAAGCTAAAAATACAGTCGAACACGAACAACTATCTAGAGAAGCTAAAAACGCGATCGCTTTGGTTAGTGAAGACAGTCAATTTTTAAGTCATGTTAGAGAAATTATTCGCTTTGTTAAAACAGCATAAAAGCGATTGGCTCCGCCACTGCGCGGAGCGCAATCGCTACCCAAAACTAAGCAGCCAAAGATTTTAGAGGGTCAAGAGTTGGAGATTTGCCCTCGAAAAAGATTTATGTTCGCTCAAGCATTAATAAATTTAAGAATCTGCATTGCTACTAAAGGAGGCTGTGACCATTGTGGTGAATGACCTACCCCTGGCAACCAAACTAATCGAGAATTAGCGCTCGCATCTTTAAATTGATAAGCAGCTTCCGTTCCCAACACATCATCTTTTTCTCCCCAGAGAATAAGAGTTGGTTTATCAATCAAAAAAATACGTTCGTAGAGTTGATAGTAACCACCACTGCGAGTAAAGTCCTTTATTGCCAATTCCCAATTAGGCATTAACGAAGGTAGGGCAGCACAGGAGCGATGCAAAAAAGTGGCATCGACTTAAGGTCGTAAGTCTTAGGAATCCCTCAATAAATTGAGGGAGGATGCCAATTATTCAATTTTGGTATGAATGTTGCTGTGACTAACTAATTATCTCTGCCGACAAGATTTAAGCCGTTTTAGTTTTTGCTTGTTTAATCATTGCGACTAGAGTATGATGGGCATCTTCCGCATCTTTGAGGGTGTGATCGAACTTCACTCTAAGGGGTACTGTTTGCCCAGCAATTTGAGCAGAAATATTCATCCCTTCTGGATCGATAGAATCCATAGTTGCAGTTTCGGTTTGAGACGCACCACCGAATGCCTTAGCGTACAAAGAGATCGCATCACTATGATCGTCATTCATGTGCTTACAAATGCGATCGCTAATAGCGGGAGTAATTGGTTCAGACATATTTATTTTCTTAATTTGAAATTAATCTGGAATTTAAGGTCAACACCGCATTCCGCGGTCAATTAATTGTCGATCGCTATTTTATCTTGATAACATTATCTCATGTCGACAAATCCTTACAGTTGGTTAGATAAATCTTTAGCAACTATTCATCGGGCTAATTGGTATCGTTCTGTTAAAGCGATCGCCAGTCGCCCAGGAGCAATAGTAGAATTATCAGGAAAGCCTGTAATTAATTTTGCCAGCAACGACTATTTGGGGTTAGCAGGAGATCAAAGATTAATCCAAGCTGCTATTGATGCAACTTTAGCTTATGGTACTGGTAGCACTGGTTCGAGGTTGCTTAGCGGACATCGAGAATTACACCGCGAACTAGAAATCGCGATCGCTGCTCTTAAACAGACAGAAGATGCTCTGGTGTTTAGTTCTGGCTATTTAGCTAACATAGGTACAGTAGCCGCATTGGTCGGGCAAAAGGATTTGATTTTCGGGGATCAATATAATCATTCTAGTCTTAAAAAAGGTGCAATCTTGAGTGGGGCAAAGACTATCGATTATGAGCATAACAATATAGAAGATTTACGCCACAAGCTAGAAATTCATCGCACTTTGTACCGCCATTGTCTCATTACTACCGATAGTGTTTTTAGTATGGACGGGGATTTATGTCCTTTACCTGAATTAATGGCGATTGCTGAAGAATTTGCTTGTATGCTACTGGTAGACGAAGCTCATGCTACGGGAGTCATGGGTCATACTGGTGCTGGTTGTGTCGAATACTTTAATTGTACGGGCAAAGAATTAGTTCAAATCGGTACACTCAGCAAAGCTCTAGGCAGTCTTGGGGGTTATGTAGCAGGTAGCGCATCTTTAATTGATTTTTTACGTAATCGCGCTCCTAGTTGGATTTATACCACAGCTTTATCTCCTGGGGATACGGCGGCAGCAAAAGAAGCAATTAAGATAGTTAAAGAGGAATATACCAGACGAGAAAAACTATGGCAAAACATTCACTATCTTAAACAAGAACTATCAGATTTAAATCTTTTGCCTTCAGAGTCGCCGATTCTCTGTATTGATTTAAAAACTCCTGAAGCCGCCTTAAATAAAGCCCAACAGTTAATAGAAGCAGGTATATTTGCCCCTGCAATTCGTCCTCCTACTGTACCGACTAGTAGGATTCGATTATCATTGATGGCTACTCATGAGCGATCGCATTTGGATTTATTAATAGAAAATCTGCGATTACGCTGCGCGTACCCTTACGGAGCGCAATAATAAGTGTTTTAGTTTTGATGATTGGCTCAAGATGCAGTTAGAATCAACTTTTGACGATGAACATTAAGTAGTTGAAATTCAATCTTTGCCAGCTTCTCCAACATATAAATGAGATTATCTGGGGATAAATTTGTGCCATCGTTACGACAGCTACCAGTGAAGCATAAAACCGCTGTATTGCTTGTCGTATCTGGAGTAGATTCTAATCTGAGAGCAAACAAGCGATCGCGTAAATTAATTATTTTTTTCTTACCAGACTTAGTAAATTTCTCCCAGAGAATTTCTTGACTATTGTTAATAGCATCAATCCACTGTTGCCAAGTTGCAAGATCGAGATTGTCTTGTCCTGTTGCTTCTACTGTAATTAGGTATTCTGCTCGATCTAGTAAACGACTGGCGGTAAGGGATTTTAGATTGACATCTTCAACCTTATAGATGGGGATATTTTCTGGTAATTGAGCAGCTAATTTAGTGCGGAATTCTTCTAGATCGACTTCTTCAGTTAATTCAAAATCGACAATTTCACCGTTACTAGTAATACCTAAAGATAAGGCATTGGCGATGGAAATTTTAGGCCCTGGATGATATCCTCCTGTAAAGGAAATAGGTAAGGCTGCACGACGGATTGCCCGATCGAATAGACGGACTAAATCGAGATGACTAATGAGGCTCATTTCCCCAACTTTACCGAACCACATTCTGATTTTTTGTTCTTTATTCTGATTGGGTTTAAAGTGTCCTTCAAACTTAGGAATCTCTGGGGGTTGAATGACAATATTGTGTCCAAAATCTGTCCCGCACACCCCACAATGGGAACAACCATCAAAAGCACAGTCAGGCACAGTGGCAGCGTCTAAAGCTCTTTGTAAGTCTTCTTTAAGCCATTGTTTATCAATACCAGTATTGAGATGATCCCAGGGTAGGGGGGCATCGGTAGCATCTTCAATAGAAGTTTCGGTGTTGGTATTCTGAAAAAGATTCCACTCACCATTTTCTACTCGACGATATTTCCAGGTTAGATCGGCTTCAGCGATCGCTTGTGACCATGCACCATAAGCTTTATCTAAATTCTCCCACCAGGAATCCATCCCTGCGCCCAATTCCCAAGCCCGTTTGACTACAGGAGCAAGACGGCGATCGCCACGTCCGACAAAGTCTTCCATAGCTGAGATACGGACATCAGTGTAGTTAATCTTTACTCCTCGGATACGACGAAATTCTTCCCTTAGTAAATCTTGTTTGCGTCTAAACTCGCTAGTAGATACGGAATGCCATTGGAAGGGGGTATGAGGCTTAGGAGTGAAATTGGAAATAGTAATATTAAAGTTAAGACGTTTATTACTAATCTGACTACATTCGCGACGTAACCAGCGTACTGTATCAGCAATCCCAACTACATCAACGTCAGTTTCTCCAGGTAAGCCAATCATAAAGTAGAGTTTAACTTTACTCCAGCCACGAGCAACCGCAGTTTGAATACCCCGCAGTAACTCTTCGTTAGTCAGTCCTTTATTAATTACATCCCGCATTCGTTGTGTCCCAGCTTCGGGGGCAAAAGTTAACCCAGACTTTCTAATACCACCAATGATATCGGCGATGTTGTCATCAAAACGATCTACCCGTTGACTAGGAAGAGACAAAGATATATTCTCTTGTTGCAAACGGTTTTTAATCTCCATTCCCACCGCAGGAAGAGCTAAATAATCAGAACAACTGAGGGATAATAGAGAAAACTCATTGTACCCTGTAGCCCGCATTCCCTTTTCGATCGCGTCTACTACTTTTTCTGGTTCAACATCCGTTGCTGGGCGAGTTAACATTCCTGGCTGACAGAAACGACAACCGCGAGTACAACCCCGTCTAATTTCTACGGTAAGGCGATCGTGTACTGTTTCGATAAAAGGAACTAAACCAATGGAATAGGCAGGAATAGGAGTAGCTACCCGACGTAAAATCCGCTGGGGAACATCAGGATTATTCGGATGAACTGAGCCATCTTCTGCCATATCATAGAACCTGGGAACATATACCCCTGGAACTTGGGCTAAATCTAACAACAGGTCTTTTTTGCTTAATCCTGCTGCTTTTCCTTCTTTAAGAATTAAACCAATTTCGGGTAAAAGTTCTTCTCCATCTCCCAAAGCAATAAAGTCAAAAAAGTCCGCATAGGGTTCGGGATTAGAAGTAGCGGTTTGTCCCCCTGCAAATATTAAAGGATAATCCTCTGCATCTCTTTCCTGCCAAGTAAGGGGAATCTGCGCTAAACTGAGCATTTCTAAGATATTAGTCGCCCCTAATTCGTAGCTAAGACTAAAGCCTAAAATATCAAAGTCTTGTAATGGACGTTTAGACTCTAAAGCAAACAAAGAAGTATTAGTGTCTTTTAACTTTGCTGATAGATCCGCTGCGGGAAGATAAGTGCGATCGCACAACTGCTGCGGTTGAGCATTAATAATATTGTA
>JASJDX010000086.1 GCA_030064975.1 Pleurocapsa sp. MO_192.B19 | reverse complement strand
GATTGTCGCCTACTAATAAGTTAATCTCTTTAACGTTATCTAGAGAAAAACTATCTAAATTTATCATGCCTTTGCGGGTAGGTTTGCCCCAAGTGATTTCTCGCTCTTTTTTTCCCAACACAGCATAAATATCAAACTTGGCATTATCAAAATCTTCTGCCCATATTTTATAAGCTTCTAGTTTTTGATATTCATTCCAGCCACTCCATGCCAACCAAATAAACGCTACTAATAAAGGTAGCCACAATAGTCCTCTTACCATATATCCTCTTGTTATATTTGCTTAATGAATTTAAGAGCTATTAGCTATTAGCTATTAGCCATTAGCCATTAGCTCTTAGCTTAACCATTAAAGATCAATAGAAAAATCTATTTTATTTTTCTACTTCAATAATTCCGCCACCTAAAACCATTTCTCCGTTATATAATACGGCTGCTTGACCAGGAGTTACCCCAAACTGATGTTCATCAAACATAATTTTGATGCGGGAGTTTTCCACAGGAATTATTTGTGCAGGAACAGGTTGAGAGCGATAGCGGATTTGTACTTCAGCACGAATAGGAGTAGTAGGTTCAGCAATAGAAACCCAGTTCATTCTGGAAACATTACATTCCAAGCGTCCACCAGCATTGCGATCGCCCACTATCACACGATTCATCACTGCATCTAATTTAACTACGTATAAAGGTTCTGGTGCAGCAATACCTAAACCTCTTCTTTGTCCAATGGTGTAATGGTGAATTCCTGTATGTTTACCCAAGACATTTCCCGCCATATCGACAATATCTCCCTCTTTTTGGCTGATATAGCGATCTAGAAAGGTTTGCATCGAGCCATGAGCCTCGATTAAGCATAAATCTTGACTTTCGGGTTTATCCGCAGTTGCCAGACCAAATTCACTCGCAACTCGACGAGTTTCTGCTTTAGTTTGATTACCCAAAGGAAAAATTGAACCTGCTAGTAATTCTTGAGTTAGATCATAGAGAAAATAAGACTGATCTTTATGACGATCTACTGCTCTTAATAGTTGATGGCGATCGCTTGCCTCATCATAGCAAATCCGAGCATAATGGCCAGTGGCAATTTTATCTGTACCCAATTCTTTTTGGGCATAGTTTAACATCGGCGAAAATTTCACAGCACGGTTACATTGAGAACAGGGTAGAGGAGTAACCCCAACTTCGTAACCACTAACTAGATAATCAATAATATTCTCCTGAAATACATCTCGGCTATCCACAATATGATGAGGAATATTTAATTCTTCACACAGCCGTGCCGCATCGACCATTCCTTCCGAACAGCATTGACCCTTCCCCTTCATTAACCAGAGGGTAAGACCAATTACTTCGTAGCCTTGATGATGTAAAGTGGCAGCAGCAACTGAGCTATCAACGCCGCCAGATAAGCCGACAACGACCTTATTCATGGAACTAATTTATTAATGCTAACTTCTGTAAATATTGAGGGTACTTTTTTAATAGTAGTTTAGTCCTATTTATTATGACAGAAAAGTTAATATCGATGAGATTAGATCAACTATTTGCCTATACATTACCTTATTTTATGAGCGATCTGGCTAAATATGAATTGTGGCGATACCCAGCTAACAACTAAACCATTCAATAGGATAATTAAACTAAACAGTGATTTTAAATAGGTCAATCAGATTAATTATTTCTTTTGTCCTTGCAGTTTTTCTTAATCTTGAACCATGAGTATGATTTCGCCTCTCTACTACTTATCTATTTTAGGTAGCTTTTTAATGATCGTAGCAACTTCCACCATAGTCAATGCTGAAAATATCAAAAAAACCGATCAATACGATCAATATATACCCGCATCTCCTTTTTATCTGAGTAGGAATCATCAAGATTCTAATGACAACTCTAGTCCAAGAGAATATACGTTTCAAGCACCCAATAATAGTGCTGCAATAGATCCCACCCCGCAATCAACCACAAATCAAGGCTATAAAGTAGAAGTTTATGGTAGTGCCGAAGAACTATTACAGCAAGTCAGAGATATTGAACCAAAAGCTTTTATCAAGGGCAATATTATTCAGGTAGGAATTTTTGGTAGGCAGGATAATGCCGAGGATTTAGTCCGCAAGCTGGCTATTGAAGGTTTTTGGGCAAGAATTGTGGTGCAGTAATTGTAATCAGTGTAATCAGTATTGATTACTAATTACTGATTACTGATTTGTTCTACTTCTGCGGTTATTTTTTTGATTTCCGCTTTGATATTTTCCGCTTCTTGACTAATTGATTCGCTGGCAGCGATCTTACTCGCTAGTTCCTCTTGTTTGGGTCGAATGACATCGGCAAACTGCTGTAAGCACTTGTTTAATTCTGCTGCCAAAGCGTCTTTTAAGGTTTTGGTGTAGTTTTCCTGTAGATTACGATAGGTTTGCTCTAATTCCTCTTTAACTTTTCTGCGCTGTCTGGGTAAAGCGTTAAAACTCATCAGTCCAAAAAGACCAGCAATAAAAAATGCCGTAGCATCGCCAGAGGCAGCATTAAATAGTATATGTCCACCGAAACCCGTAGCAGCAGCCGTGATCCCTAGTCGCCAAAAGCTCTCTAACCCTTGTTCCGCACTATTTTTAATTTTCGCCGCAAATTCATTTATTTCTAGCTTATCAGTGTTAATTGTCGGGATTGCTAATGTTCCCTCAGAGACAGTAACCGCCGTTGCCAAGTCTTCTTTGGCTTCTCTGACAATACGCTCACGATACTTAAGAAAAGTGGCGATCGCTTCTTTGAATATTTCTTGTAGATTTTTATCTAACTGAATCTCTTTGATTGTTTTGGCTAATCTTTCTTCGAGCAAGTCGTCTTCTTTAGTTATTCTTCTTTTCAGCACAGTTAAAAAAGAAGTATTGTTGTCAATTAGATTATCTGTACCCTGGATTAAATTGCCAAATAAGTCATCGATATTGTCGCGAAAAATACCAAACAATAAATTATATTCTTCTATTCGTTCTTCAATTCTGCGAGAAGTGCGGTCAAAAATCACTTTTTCGGACTGTAACTGAGACTGTATAATCTGGTTTTTTTTCTCTAACTGTTCGAGATAAACTAGTAACGAATTTTGTGGTCCAAGTAACTTAAGCTTTATTTTTTCTCCTTCTGCTAAAAAAGCCAATAAAAAACTTTTTAATTCGCTAATTCCCACCCCAGATTGGGAAGAAATGGCAAATATAGGAGGCATCTCCGCGAGAATTTTCCCTAATCCCTCACTGATATAGTCACGGATTTGTTTAGCCTCATCATCTTTAACCAAGTCGATTTTATTAATGGCAACAATGATTTTGCGCGCCCAAGTTTGATCGACTAAAGTTAAAAAGTCTTGTTCTGACTTACTTAAAGGACGTTCAACCGAAGTAACAAACAGAATAATATCTGCTTGTTGTAAATAGTTTTCCGTTAATTCTTGGTGTTGTTCGATAATTGAATTAGTCCCAGGACTATCAATAAATACTAATCCTCCAAAGCCTTCAGGGTTATAGGATTCAATCTCTTTAGTGGTGGGAAGAAACCCAACAGTAGCAATTTCTTGGTTGTTTAACTGATTTAGTAAACTAGATTTACCTGCGTTAAATTCGCCACAGATAAAAAGAGAGAAGGGATTGCTTAGTTGCTGCTTGAGGACTTCTGTATCAGGATTAAATTCAGGAAAAAGCACCTGTGCCTCAACAAAAAGAGCTTCAACTTTTTGAATAGTTTCCAAGCTGCGATCGAAAAGCTGTTGTTGTTCTCCTGAAAGAGTTAGAGGCATATTTTCTCTTACTTGATCTTTAGATCTTACAATTTAGGTATTTATTTAAATTAATAGCAGCTTTTTGGTTGATTGCACCCAGACTTTAAAGATTAATACCAATTCTGAAGTATTACACCAAACTAAATTCACATGATAACAAGAAAGGGAATGGCGATTAGGCTCAGCCTAGCCTACGGATCGCCATTCCCTTTCTCCAGCTAATTATTTCTTTTTATTGCTGGTCTTAATCTGCTGTTACCTTGTCTAATTATCTAACTTCTTGTTCTTCATTACGCTCATTATTAGTAGGGTTGAACACTACCGATTCTGACTGAGGTATTGATTGGACAAGTTTGTCTCCCGCTACAGTTGGTGTATTTATTCCCGAAACTGGAGCAGCAGTAGTCATAATCTTAGTTCGACTTTGAGACTTCCAATACTGATAGCTTATGACAGGGTAAGAGGCTACTTTCTTAGCTAACGCCCAGAAGAATATGTAACTTGCTAACAAACGTTCAAATGCACTAAAGCGTGATTCTCTTAATTCGTCGATTAAAGCTCTCTGATCTTCGGTATTTTTGCTTTGGAAGTAAACAGAATCATCTCGAAAATAAAAATTATCATCGTTACTTTCTAAAATAATCCCATTGGTAAAACCTTTATGGGCTATTTCAGGATTAGACCCCATCACTACTACTTCTGGCCCAACATCGATGTTTCTTACGCCATCAGCTTGTTTTCCAGCCATGATTACGGCGTGCTCTTGCTGTTTTAGCTTCTCGCTTCTTCTACCATCAGGAACACCTAAAAATAGTAAGGTCCCTCGAACAACTCGATGACCATAATCGTGTAATAGATCGTCTTCTGGATTACCTCCATGTACTTCTAGAGAAGCAATTCCGTAGCTAAGAGAAAATAATTTACTGACATAATTCTGTAATAGCTGATGCACCCAAGGCACATCACCAATAACCAAGGTTCTCTTGCCAATTCTGGCTAGTATTTGTCTACCTTGGAAGTAGCGTAATCCCATCGTCCACAGCCACGAACCGAAAATATAAATTCCAATATCGATCAAAGTGACTACAGGATTAATTAGCTTGAAGATAACCAAGTCTTGAGGGATGTGAAGCAGCCAAACCATTATCCCTAACAATGTCTTCGCTAAGGGGATTGTATGACCAAACGGAATTGCCCAACCAACCGTTATCAAGACATAAAAAGCATGAATTGCCCAAGCTGTAGGGGTTTCTGTAATATGCCAAGCCCATTTACGACCGCTTTTAATCAGTTGTTGTTTAGTAGCAGAATTAATTGATTTTCCTGTTGGGGTAGTCCCCATAATTTGCACCACACTAATGTCGATAAAGTCATCTTTCATCTTCTCCAGTGTGGTGATACTTTCTGGTGTTAAAGTCATGCCGAAAGGAATCGAATTAGGAAAAGTCTGTCTAATATTTTTGGCTAAATATAGCAACAGTTCAGTAAAAGTCTGTTGGGCTGCGGCGACGGCGACAGTTGCAGGTTCTGCGGTTCTACGTCCACTACCGTTAACAAAAATTTTATGACGTTCCAGAAGCTGAGATTCCTCTCTTGGTTTGATGGCGGGAGAACCCAAAAAACTACCCAATTCTCCCGTAAAGATAAATAGCTCTCTAATCGCTTCTTGACGATATAGTTGGTCAAAAGTGTTAATTGCCTGTACCGTGGGAAAAGTCTGACCTGATTGAGTAATCGCTAGCACAATCGAATCTTTGCCTAATTGCAGAGTGCTTAAATTCTGTTTCAGATTTTGTAAAACTTGATTGGAAGAAATACTTTGAATATTAAGCCAAGGGAAAATAGTGTTTAAATCTTGAGCAAATCTTTCTCCTAGCCAGAGACTATTCTCTACGCCAACAATTAGTAAATCGACTGTGGGTAATTGTCTACTTAATTCAGATAGTCCTGCGAGCAGCATTTTTTGTCTTTGCTTCTCAAAGCTGTGAGCTTTTTCGCACAGCAATTGAACTAAATAATCGGCACTTTGACAATTAAGAGATGCAGGATTTTGCCAAACTAATTTGATTTCTTCGAGAATTGCGGGAATTTCTTGATTATCACTGGCAATGGGATCTTCGGTGTTATTGTCAGGATATTTAACGTGGGGTAGATAAGGATGGTTTTCCATGGAAATCCATCTGTCTCGTAGTTCTGATGGACTAAGTTCTTCCCTTCTACTCATCGAATAAATATCGATGCTGTTAGCACTCACCGAGGCAATCTCGCCTTGTTTCTGGTCTAAATCTAGACGGAAAGACTCTGGCAGATTTAAGAGCACCGAATCAACAGCAGCTGGCTCGGAAGCATAAATCATATACCCTTCTTGCCAGTTGAAACCAATCGATATTGGTTGACCTAGCGCGCTCAGTACCAATTTTTCTTTGTCCAAAGTAGAAACTGTAACCAAACCAAAACTGCCTTCAGCTCCTAACATAAATGTTTTGGTTGCTAAATTGGCATCGTTGCGAAAGAAAGCGTGAATTGCAGTTCTGACAAAATTAACTCTCTTTTGCCAAGGATATTGGCTAATGACATCGTCTTTAGCGATTTCCTGCAAGATGTCATGTTCTAAACGGCATAAATATTGGTTGCAAGAAGGAGAATTTGGTGCTGCCAAAAGTCGACGATACAGCATGAATGTATCTTCAAAGATTTTTGCCCAGTTGCTCAATTCTAGTTCGCTTGGTACTGTTTCAGGAGCATCCCGATGGGGTTTTTGTCCACCAAAAGCAGATTCAAGTGAATCGGCAATTCCTAGATGATAAGCCAGTCTCACCGAGGCATACCACATTCCTTGAGTGATCAATAAATCCATCATCCCTGCAATTTTGGGTGAATCTCCCTTGGCATAATTTGGAGTCTGCAATACTCTTTCTAACCACAAACCTAATTCGCCATTTTCTACTAGGTTGCCATAAAGTTGCCACCCATCAAAATCTCCGTTGTGGGTAATACGATGATTGACGTTTTTGCTTTGACAAACCCACTGACCCTCATCAAACTGCCAAACTCGTTCGTATCTCGCGCTCATCCATTCATGCCAATGAGTTTCTAGTACCGCAGGAGGGCCACTAGTACCAAAACGATAATGCCATACTCCCGTAGTTGACAGGTTTAGAGGAGAAATACCACTGCGTTGTGATTTGTTTCTAACTGAAGCGAATGCTTCTTCTAAAGAGTTGGTTAAATTATCTCTTTTGCGATTGACAATTTTTTCACCGACAAAAACTATTTCTTCATCTCGATCTTGAGCTATTACTAATCCGCCACCAGCTTGTTCGCCACGTATTTCAGTCTCTCGCGCCATCTGATAATACATATTGAGCATTCTTTCAGACAACAGCTGATTGCCATCATTTTCGAGGCGTTGACAGATAAAGCCAAAATTGCCGCAGTAAAAATTGTCTGCTACTCCAGTAACTAAGGCAGAAACGTCCGTCCAAGAACTAAAAGCAATTAACAAATTGGCAACTGTAAAAGTTTGGCAGAACACTATGGCGATTTCAGTCACTTCATGACTGGAACTATAAGCCTGAAATGTAATTGCCGCCGCCAGTAAATTGAAGCCAATACCTCCTATGGCTTTAACTCTTATCCTCCATGGAGTTGTTTCTCCTGCTGCTACCCACGGGTGATCGTCGTGCTCTAACCCAGGGATGAAAATTGGCGCACCAGGGATTAGGGACTTTAAAATATCTGTAATGCTTCGATGTTCAAAAATATCGGTAATTTCTATTGTAGACTGTCGATCAACTGTAGCGATCGCTATTGCATGACCCAATCCATGAATTAGGATAGCACCATTCCAAATTAACCTCAGAAGTACTGCAATCATTAAGCAGACCGTACAAACAGTCGGCAAATTGAAATCTTCTATCCCCACAGATGCGACGACCCAAATGACGATAATTTCAGGAATAATATTTTTCATTGGTAAACCAAATAACTATAAGTAACTATTGATGAAATAACTTTTTTCAATCCAATTTAATAACCGTTGATTACACTAGCCAATTTGAATAAGTTTCTTTTTTTGAACAACTAGGTTAAATTTGCCCTGTACTAAAACTAAATATATTTTGAAAATAGCATATTTAGTATATTTTCTTACTGAAAATATTTAAAAGGTGTGCTACCAAAATGTCGAAATAATTCGTTTTTTGTCAAAGTTGATGCAGTATTTGCATGATTGTTAAATGGTTTACATATTGAAGCTTAACAGAATGAAGTTGTATTTCTTAGCTATACAATTATTAAACTAAACTAACAATAGCAGACTATAGCGAAAAAGTCAGGGATTTTACTTAGTAATCTTGACGTTGGCTATTACCGTAGTTATTATATGTTGTGTAATTTACACTTGTCACATAACATTTAATAGCTTTTACGTAACTAATTAGACTCAACAATACTATAAAATCTCGAAGCGGCTGTTATTTTAAGTATTTTTACGACAATCAGCAGTATAAAAAGATATATTTGGTTTAAGTCCCACTAATTGAACAATTAACTCTCTAAATTTATTATTGAGATGCATAAAATTGAACTGAAGAACTATGTATCAATTAAAAATCAATCTCTTGTAGTCAGTAATCGATTAATTTATCTGTTGTATTCATAATGATGAATACTCAAGTTAAATTAATGGATATTTACTAAATACTGTAATATTGTCAATAATTGTCAATGGGCGATCGCAGTTTTAATCAGCACTTAAAGTTGTCTTCATTTTGGAGTCGTCGGTCGAGCAATAAATACCCTAAACATAATGATGAACAGAGCATTTCGTAAACTACACTTAAGAATAGCCCCCATACTGTTGATTCCTCTACTGGCTACTGCGATTACGGGAATCCTTGCTGGCTTAGTGAATCGTTTTGGATTACCAGATATCTTGATTGATGGTCTAATAATGATTCATCAAGGTAATTTTCTAGGTAGAAAATTAGTCCCATTTTACGTTTTGCTAATGGGGTTGGGAATATTGGCTCTTGGTTTAACTACCTTGATCAATGGTCGAGATAATCTAATTTTTCGACAAACAAAATCTAACATCGCTAGCATATACAAGTCACTAGCACTAATCTTAGTTTTCCCTCTTGCTGTTTGTGTAGAGACGGGTGTAGCTTACCGACTAGGAACAGATTGGTTGAATATGCCTAGGGAGCAAACGGCAATCTTCCTGGCGATTCATTCAGGCGCTCCATTAGGAACTGTCTTAGGAATTTTATACATTTTTATTACAGGTTTAAGCTTAATCGCATTATCGATTATAGGTATTGAAATGACTCCATTTGGTAAAACTGCATCACCTGAGAATCGCTCTGAGCAATCTCTTCCAGTTCGTAGATCATCTCAATCGAGTCTTCCGTCAACTCTTCCTTTACTCGATAATGTTCTTCTACTCAAGAAAAAAATTCGGTTGGCAATTATAATCTTCTCAGTAGTATTTATTGCCATTCTTGCTTTTGTAACTTCGGCAATATTTCCTCCTATAGCGATCGTTGGCATTGTTTTTACTTTACCTGCCTGGATCATAGCGGAGAAGTTAATCCAAGATTGGCAGCAGCAGAAAAAAACTCAAGTTAACTTTGATGACAAAGAAGCCGAAAGTGCGACTATACTCAGAGCAATTCCTGATTCTATGTTGCGTATAACTCAAGATGGTATCTGCCTAAGTTATATTCCAGCCAAAGAAGCCAGTTCTTTTGTAATCAGAGGAGAAGTGGTTAACAGGCACGTAACTGAGTTTTTAGCTCCAGAAATAGCACTGCAATTTATTAAATCTGCTCAATTGTCTTTAAGATCGGGTTTAACTCACTTTTATCGCTTTCCTATACCTGTTGACAGCGGAGGGCTAAAATATCATGAGGCTAGAATCAGTGCTATTGGAGCTACAGAAGTTTTGATTATGATTCGTGAACTCGCTGATTTTGAGGAAGCCTTAGTTCAGCCAGAGCCTTCATTACCGTCTAAAGATGATGATGAATCAGTTCGTTTATTGGACGAGTCTGAACTGGTTCAGATTTTAGAACTAACCCGTGACAATATTCAACAAGACGATCAACATCATATTTTGTGGTGTCTGGTGGTTGATAATTTTGAAATCGACAGCGACGTAGTAGTTGATTCTGTGGAAAACTCTGGTTCTAGTGCCAGCGATTTTTTAATCTCTCAGGTAGCAACCCAGATGAAGTCTTATCTCTCATCAGATTATATAGCTCGCTTAGATAAAAATGAGTTAGTCGTGTTAGTGCTAAATTGCTCCCTAGACCAAGCATCTACATTAGTTGATGAATTGCGCCACAACTTAAATAATTTCTCGTTTCAATGGCAAGGAAAGGAATATCCAATTAACGTTCGTATTGCTTTGGTGGAAATTAATGCCAATAGTCCCGACGCACTTGGTTTAATAGATGTCGCTAAAAAATATCTGGAAATGGCGCAACAAAAGGTTAAGACCTTTTGGTAAGTAGGTGGGTACTTGAAGCAGTTTATTGTAATCTCTAATTTATCTAATATGTAACTAAATATGTAATTGAGTTAACCTACTGATGGCTTCACCACGTTGGCAATTTTGGATCGATCGCGGTGGCACATTTACCGATATAGTCGCCCAAACTCCTACAGGCGAAATTATGGTTCATAAGCTGCTGTCGGAAAATCCTGAACAATATGAGGATGCACCGATTCAGGGAATTAGAGATGTCATGGGGATCGCTAAAGCTCAGCCCATTCGTACTGCCGACATTGAAGTTATTAAAATGGGGACAACAGTAGCCACCAACGCCCTGTTAGAAAGAAAAGGCGATCGCACTGTCTTGGCAATTACCAAAGGGTTTAAAGATGCCTTGCGGATCGGTTATCAAAATCGCCCCGATATTTTTGCCTTAGAAATTGTCTTGCCTGAAATGCTCTATGAGCAAGTAGTAGAAATTGTTGAACGTTACGATGCTCAAGGGAACGAATTAATAGCTGTAGATAGATTTAAGACTAAGCAAGACTTACAGACTGCTTATGACTCAGGAATACGTAGTTGCGCTATAGTGCTGATGCACAGTTATCGCTATCCCCAACACGAACTAGAAGTAGCCCACATTGCCCGTCAAATTGGTTTTACTCAGATATCTATTTCCCACCAGGTTAGTCCGCTAATTAAATTCATTAGTCGGGGAGATACTACTGTAGTTGATGCCTATCTTTCTCCTATTTTACGTCGCTACGTGGATCGAGTTGTGCAACAGTTAGATACAGATAAAACTCAAAACTCTCTAAAGTTAATGTTTATGCAGTCCAATGGGGGACTAATAGACGCACACTTATTTCAAGGTAAAGATAGCATTCTTTCTGGCCCTGCGGGAGGTGTTGTCGGGGCAGTCAAAACCTGCGCCTTGGCTGGGTTTAATAAAATTATTGGCTTTGATATGGGAGGAACATCCACGGATGTGAGTCACTATGCAGGAGAATATGAACGGAGCTTGGAAACCGAAGTAGCTGGGGTAAGATTGCGATCGCCTATGATGTCAATCCATACTGTGGCGGCGGGAGGAGGCTCAATTCTTAACTTTGATGGTAGCAGATATCGGGTTGGGCCAGAATCGGCAGGGGCGAATCCTGGGGCTGCTGCTTATGGTAGAGGAGGAGAGTTAACTGTTACCGACTGCAATGTGATGGTAGGGAAAATCCAGCCTGAGTTTTTTCCCAAAGTTTTTGGGATTAATGCTAATGAACCTTTGGATCGAGCAATTGTCAAACAGAAATTTCAAGCTTTGGCAAACCGAATTCAAGACGGCAAAACCCCCGAACAAGTTGCTTCTGGCTTTATAGCGATCGCCGTAGATAATATGGCAAATGCAATTAAAAAGATTTCTCTGCAAAAAGGTTATGACGTAACAGAATATACCCTTTGTTGTTTTGGTAGCGCAGGAGGACAACACGCCTGTTTAATTGCTGATATTTTAGGCATTAAACGTATTTTTATTCATCCTTACGCGGGAGTATTATCGGCTTATGGGATGGGCTTGGCGGATATCAGGATTATGAAACAAAAGTCGATTGAAGCAGAATTAAAACCAGAATTATTATTAAATTTGCCCCAGGCTTTTCAAGAATTAATTATGCTAGCTAAAGCAGAATTATTACAGCAACAAATAGACGCTCGCCACACGACTATTTTGCCAAAAGTTTATCTGAAATATAGCGGTACAGACTTTGGTTTAATGGTTGATTTTGATAATTTAGAGCAAATGCGATCGCAATTTGAACAGGAACATCAGCAACGCTATGGCTTTATGATTGCCGAGCGAGATTTAGTAGTTGAAACTATTTCTGTGGAATTAATTTGTCCTACCTACACTCCCAAATCAAGCACCATTAAGCGAATCAATAATCATCCACCCCAAGCAGTGACAACTGTTAAAATCTATACTGCTGATGCTTGGCATGATACCCCTATATATCAAAGAGAAACACTACGACCAGGAGATATAATTAATTCTCCTGCAATTATTATCGAAGCTACAGGGACAAATATTATTGAACCAGGTTGGCAAGGAACAATTAGCGATCGCCTTGATTTAATCTTAGAAACAAATCATTAATTTAGATTAATCATAAGGGTTGATAAACACCAGGTTGGACTCGTTTCCATTCAGTACCCACATAACTACTGCGGCTTAAAACATTAGCGATCGCCTGATACACCTTGTTTTTTTTGGTTTTCGACCAATTTAACTGCTGTTTTTTTGTATAAAGATAATTTGTAACATCTTGAGCCGAAAACGTCTTAGGACTAGAGTGCGCTATGTATTCTTTAACTGTTTGTACTAAAGTTCTTCTCAATCTACTTGAGTGCGGTAGATGATTAAGTTTTTTAGCTGGAGTAGAACTAGTCGCTCTCGTTTTCTTTGCTTGGTGGGCATTCTCTGTTGAGGACAAGTCTGGACTTTTCAGTCGCTCTTTATCTCTATCTACTGTTGCTCCGATTGCGGATTTGTCTTGAGATGAGAGTGAATCATCTGTTTGAGTATTCACTACCAGATAACAGTTACGATCGTATTCATCACGTTTGAGATAACTTCTTTTGATTGCCTCATCTAGATACAACTCGATTAGTTCAAAACTCAATTTTTGCTCTAACTCTCGCTCTAGTAATGTTTGCAAGTAATTTCTGTGTAGTGTTTTTCCCGAATCTGAATTAACCACTAGTTCAATTACTGACATTGCTTTAGATAAGGTTTGAAGAAATCTCCTCATTTGTTCTATTTGGTTGGAAGCAGAACTATCTTCTACATCCACATCAACATCAACATTATCGGTGATTGAAGCCAGTTCTAATTTTGATAATTTTGATTCTGATGGGAGAAATCCAGGATTAATTTGCCCGTTATTTCTGCTTCTACGTTCAATGAGAAGATTATTCTCTTCTCCTTTGAGCGATCTAGATTCAACAATGTAGTTTTGTAAATGAGTTGGTGAGCTTAAAAGGTCTTGTAGTAACAATTTGATTCGCTCTCGATGTTCTTTTGCCTCGGTAGCCATCGCCAGATAATGTTCATATCTTGATTGGTAATAGTTCTCAAGGTGAGTTAGAGAGTCAATTACAGTTTCTCTTTCGATCTCATTCAATTTCTATTTACTCCGACGACATTGGGCAGTTTTACCTTGGCATTCGTTGCCATAGCTAGGACAACATACCGCATAACTTTTCCTTTCAACTACATGATCGCATCCACGACAGACAAATTTGTATACTCTCTCATACATCTTCCTTTGATGTTCTTTAACCGTATAGGAACGGTAGTGTTTAGTTTTTTTCGCTTGAACTTGTTTTTGATCCATAGCTATTTGATAAAAAATGAAATTCTTTGATTAAGGTTAATTTTCACGCTAGGTGAAAAATTTGTCGTTCTCTCAGAGATTACTCCGCCTTTTAACGACTGACACACGTGCCACAGGGGCTATTGCCTCAAGTCGCGCTTACGCGACGTTTGCTTGCTTGGCAAGCTGTTCCTTTGTGCTCTGACCATTGGTGAGATTTAACTCAGGAAAGATTGAAGAGATAAGGAAATTATTATCTCTACTAACCTAATATTCTCTATCAGTTAATTGATTAATAAAAATAGTAGGTTGTTTAGGTTTACCAATATAACGTCGTCTTCCACCCAAAGCAAGATAATCTACTACCTAATATTCTAGAATATCAATTTCCACTAATTATAGGTAAAGCTTGAGTCATGATGCGACCTTTTCTACAGATTAACGGTTGTATTTAGTATAAGTCCATAAAGCTTAGCTGTTAGGGTATATAAGCCAAACTCAGCCAAAATTATTGATGTTCGATTTATTAAATGTCTTCTTTTCCTTTATTGTCTTGGCGATTTTATTGCTCGTGTCGGTATATATTAAGCAGAAAGTTAAATTACTCCAGCAGTTATACTTACCAGAATCAATCATTGCAGGAACGATCGCTTTATTCTTGGGGACAGAAGTATTGGGAGCGATCGCTTTGAAAATTAACCCTAATTCTGATTTAATTAATGGTTTATTTCCCGAAACTATGCCGCAGATCTGGTTGCAATGCCCTGAGGTATTTATCAATATTGTTTTTGCTGCCTTATTCCTGGGAGAAAATATCCCTAACCCTAAAGATATCTGGCGTAAAACTTCACCTCAAGTAGCTTTTGGTCAAAGTTTAGCTTGGGGACAATATGTGTTTGGTATTCTAACTGTTTCTTTTATTCTGATTCCCCTATTCAAAATTGATCCCTTGGCAGCAACCCTGATTGAGATTGGGTTTGAAGGGGGACACGGTACAGCAGCAGGAATGGCGGTAACCTTGGATAAGCTGGGATTTCCTGAAGGGGGAGATTTAGCTTTAGGTTTAGCAACGGTAGGCATTATTACAGGGATCATCAGCGGTACTTGGTTAATTCAGTGGGGACAAAAGCAGGGATATATCCAGAGAGAAAATGAAGCAATTAGTAATCAGGAGATAGATGTAAAAGAAGAAACAGAGTCAATAGCAACCCAAAAAGCATTGGTTATGGAAAATGTCGGCATCGATCTACTTTCTCTTAATTGTGGCTTTACAGCATTGGCGATCGCTTTAGGCTGGTTAATTCTTCAAGGATTATTGTGGTTAGAGTCAATTTCCTGGGGCCAAAATGGTCTAGAACTAATTGAGGCTGTTCCTTTGTTTCCCATGGCGTTGATTGGAGGAATTATTGTCCAGATAATGATGAACAGATGGGGCCTAGATTATCTAATTGAGCGTCGGATGCAAGAAAGGATTGGGGGAATTGCGATCGATGTGGTTATAATTACGGCGATCGCTGGAATGGATTTAACCGTTTTAGGAAATAATCTGGAGGTATTTATTAGCCTGTCCCTAATAGGTATCATCTGGAACATCTTTGCATTTGTGATAATTGCCCCCCATATAATTCCTGTTCATTGGTTCGAGAGGGGACTAGGAGATATGGGACAGTCTATGGGAGTTACCGCCACAGGGATTTTGTTAATTCGCATGGTCGATCCTGGAAATAAAACCGCAGCCTTTGAAAGTTTTGCTTATAAACAGCTTTTCTTTGAACCTATTGTCGGAGGTGGCTTATTTACTGCTGCTGCACCAGTATTAATTGTTCAGTTTGGTTCAATCCCAGTTTTATTATTGACTTCAGCGTTACTTATTTTCTGGTTAGTTTTTGGCGTGATTAATTGTCAGCAAATTCAAAAAATTCAAAAACTAACTACTCAGACGAAATAGTTTGTTGAATTTAATTAATCTATCTCACTTTAATTTACGGTGAGATAGATTAATTGAAACTGCCTTCATTTTATGACTTCAATTTAGCTAAAATTGTATCTTCATCTTTGTAATCTAACAGTTGAGAATGACCTTTTTCTGCAACCGCTTCGGGTGGATGTTCTCTTGACCAACCAATAGTTCGCCTTAGTGCTTCATGGCGATCGCAAATTTCTCTATAGCCTAATTCGGTGCGAATCCGAGTTGAATCTGTAACCCAGTGCTGGTTTAAATTTGACTTGAATTTCCCAGTATCTGGCATCTGAGTTTTGGGAACAATAACGATTTCACCTTGCCATCCTACAATTTTGGCGATCGCTTGGATTAAATCTGCTACAGTTGAACCTGGTAACTCTGCCACATTATAAATATTTCCCTTGGCTTTTTCCTCATTAACTGCTAAGGTGATCGCTCTGGCTACATTTTCTACATAACCATAACAACCTTGCCAACGAGCCAGTTTCTCCTCTAGCACAATAGCAGGACGCTTATCATCCATACGTTTGAGATAGGGATACAGGCGATGTCGGTAATCTCCAGCACCATAAACCATTGGTAGTCTGAGAATTGTCGCTGGTAGATTGGTGGCATTGATCAAAACTTGTTCTACAGGAATTTTGTCATAATCATGAGCAAAAGGATCGTCAGAAAGACCACGATAAGGATAAAGCTGAGAGCGTAAAGGAGAGTCTTCGGTCAAAGGTGTAGGATCGATAATACCTGTCTCTCTTTGCCAGATAATATCACGGGCGCGATAGACATCCGCAGAGCTAATAGCTACTACTCGTTGAGCAATATTTTTAAAAGTATCTACAACATCTTGAGCATCTTTAGCAGTGTAAGGAATCATATCTAAAACTACTTGGGGTGCAAGCTTTTGGAACTGCAACTTATAGTCTGATAAGTTCTGGCGATCGCCGACGAAGGAGGCGCATGCCGAAGGCTTATCGCCTTTTAGCCAATGAACTTCTTCTGGCAATTTTACTGTTGTTTGTCCGCGATTAAATACTGTCACTTCATGTCCCATCTCTATTAATTGGCGAACAACATAAGGACCAATAAAATTAGTACCGCCAATGACTAAAATTTTCATAACAAATAAAATTATTTCTTCAAGATAAAAAAAAAAAAAAATTATCTATGTTAATTAAAAAAATTGAATTAAACAGCGAGGAATATCAACAAGCTTGTCAACTTCGCTATCAGCTTTTTTATCAACCTCATGGTTTATCTTTTGATAGTGTTTTCGACAATAAAGAAACTGAGAGTATTCATCTGGCGATAATTGACTGCAATTTAGTAGTGGCTTATGGTCAATTAACTCAAAAAAATGATCGAGTATATCAAATTTTTCAAATGGTGGTACATCCTAATTATCAAAGACAAGGATTAGGAAAAAAACTTTTAGCTAAATTAATAGCGATCGCGCAACAAAAAGATGCAAGTAAAATTGTTTTAGATGCTAGAATTTCTGCTATTAATTTTTATCAACAACTAGGCTTTAAAAAAATAGTGGGGACGGAACATCCTTCTGCCAAAACAGGAGTGCCTCATATATATATGGAATTAGTAGAAGTTTAACAGTTATGCAGGTGGCTTAGTTACAATCTTATCGATTAAGCCATAGGCTTTTGCTTCAGTGGCACTCAGAAAAAAATCTCTTTGGGTGTCATGTTCGATTAATTCTTGTGAACGACCAGTGTTAACAGCGAGTATTCTGTTAATTGTTTCTCTTTGGTACAAAATTTCTTTAGCTGCTGTTTCAATATCAATCGCTTTTCCCTCAACATTTCCAGATGGTTGCTGTATTCTAATTCGAGCATTAGGCAGCGCATACCTTTTTTCTTTAGTTCCCGATGAAAGTAAAATTGCTCCCATCGATGCAGCAGTACCCACACAGACAGTACAAACATCAGAGCGAATTTGTTGAATTGTGTCGTATACAGCAAGTGCCGCTGTTACCGAACCGTCAGAACTGTTGATATACAAAAAGATTTCCTGTTCTGAGTCTTCAGCATCCAAAAATAGTAATTGGGCAATAATCTCGTTAGCTGTTTCTTCTGTTAGTTCGCCTCGCAAAAAGATAATTCTCTTTGCCAGTAAATGGGAATAAATATTGAATGCTTGGTCTGAATTATCTAATGATGAGAGCGTAATAGGGATTTTGCCTGGTTCGGGAGGATTCATAGCGATCGTCTCCTCAAATATTAATAGTAATAAAAACAAAGATTACTTAGTGAGTTGAGCTTTCATAAGAGTCTCCATTTGCGGAATGAAGGCTTCAAGTGCTTCTTGACTAGGTTGAGTCTTTTGCCAAGTTTCACGTTGCATCAGTAGTTTACTCGAGGCATTCAGCTTGGGATAATTATCCAGAGGCACACCAAGACTAGGTAGCCAAGGTATCATTGTTCCAGCAACAATATCAGCCCTAGTAAGGCAGTTGCTACTAAAATAGGGACGCTCATCTAATAAACCTTCAAAGAATTCCACCACTGTCTGAGCTTTCTGCTTCGCCTGTTCTAGTTTTTCTGGCTCTTTGGTAAAACCCATCATTTCTGAACTGAGTCGAGTCAAAATAGGTGAGAGTTCATTGACTGTTACCATTTCCACCATTCTTACGGTAGCTAGAGCTTTTGCGTCAATAGGCAGGAGGGGATTTTGAGAATACTTTGTCTCTAAGTAATCAAGAATTGCCAAAGACTCTACAAGAATAAAATCATCATCAACCAAAACAGGAATATGATGAAAGGGATTAATTTCGAGAAACTCTGGTGCAAATTGATCGCCGTCCAATTTAACTACGATTTCCTCAAAAGGAATCTCTTTCTCTAAAAGTGCAATCCACACGCGACGAGAATTAGCAGAGATTGGATTGTGATAGAGTTTCAGCATGGATAAACCTCTTTCTAATTAGATATTTTGCTCTTTGATAAAATTCACAGTTTGTTGAATAACTTGTTTGTCCCGAAGAATCCTTTGGTGTCCGAGTCCTTCAGTCACAATTAATTGAGAATCTTGCCATGAAATAGCGATCGCCTCACTTTCTTGAAGTGGAGTTTGACGGTCATGGCGATCGTGAAATAATAAAGCTGGAATACGCAAGTTAGCAACTCTTTTATCTGCTGACACTACTTCCCAAACATCTTTACTTTAGATTATTGTTATTCAGCCACAATTATTGAAAATTTTTCATATAGCGATCGCCAGAAACTGTGTTTTTTGAATTCGCCAACAGTATCCGTATCTC
>JASJDX010000085.1 GCA_030064975.1 Pleurocapsa sp. MO_192.B19 | reverse complement strand
GAATTTGCTACTCAACTAAATATTCCTGTTGCTAATACCTTTATGGGCAAAGGTGCAATTCCCTATACTCATCCTTTGTCTCTATGGACTGTTGGACTACAACAGAGAGATTTAATTAGCTGTGCTTTTGATGAAGCAGATCTGGTAATTGCCAT
Organism: Pleurocapsa sp. MO_192.B19; assembly: GCA_030064975.1. GTDB lineage: Bacteria > Cyanobacteriota > Cyanobacteriia > Cyanobacteriales > Xenococcaceae > Waterburya. The sequence continues at coordinate 18,808 of JASJDX010000085.1, read as the reverse complement.
TGGTTATGACTTAATTGAATATTCTCCTAAGAAATGGAATCCTGAAGGTGATACGCCAATTATTCATATTGACGAAACTAGAGCCGAAATTGATAGTAGCTATATTCCCTCGGTAGAAGTTTTTGGTGATATTTCCGATTCTCTTCATGATATTGTTAAACGTTGCGATCGCCAGGGCAAGGAAGTACCTTCTGCGGTTAGCCTACGGAGTCAAATCAAAGAGGATTATGAGCAGTATGCTAACGATGATGGTTTCCCGATCAAGCCCCAAAAAATTATCTACGATTTACGTCAGGTAATGGCACCAGAAGATATCGTAATTTCTGATGTCGGGGCGCACAAAATGTGGATGGCGCGACACTATCATTCTGATTGTCCTAATACCTGTATTATCTCTAATGGTTTTGCTGCAATGGGTATTGCCATACCTGGAGCAATGGCGGCGAAACTAGTGCATCCCGAGCGTAAAGTTGTGGCGGTGACAGGAGATGGTGGCTTTATGATGAATTGTCAGGAATTGGAAACCGCCTTACGGGTTAAGACTCCTTTTGTGACTCTAATTTTTAATGACGATGGTTATGGCTTAATTGAATGGAAGCAGATTAATCAGTTTGGTCATTCTACCTTTATTGATTTTAGCAATCCTGACTTTGTTAAATTTGCTGAAAGTATGGGATTAAAAGGCTATCGGGTAAAATCGGCAGCAGACTTAATTCCTACCTTACAAAAAGCTTTGGCAGATGATGTGCCTGCGGTAATTGATTGCCCTGTAGACTATAAAGAAAATTTACGTTTTTCTCAGAAAGCAGGCGATCTTAGTTGTGAAATTAGTATCTAGCTGCTAAAAAAAGACAAAAAGGCTCAAGAACTAGTTGCTAGTTGCTTTTTGCTAGTAACTAGTTGCTCAATCTACAGATATATTGACATTGTGTTGTTCAAACTAAATGTAACTTATAGTTTTTGATTCGCGTTTGGCGTTAATATCTACATAACTATAATTAATTGATTTTTGAGTTAGCTATGCCACGAACCCAGAGAAATGATAACTTCGTAGATAAAACTTTTACTGTAATGGCAGATATTATTTTAAAAGCTCTGCCTACCAACAAAAAAGCTAAAGAAGCTTTTGCCTATTATCGTGATGGTATGTCTGCTCAAGGGGATGGGGAATATGCTGAAGCTCTAGAAAATTATGAAGAGGCGTTAACCTTAGAAGAAGATCCCAACGATCGCAGTTACATTCTTTACAATATGGGCTTAATCTACGCTAGTAATGGAGATATTGATAAAGCGATCGAGCTTTATACTGAATCAATTGAGCTTAACCCCAGAATGCCCCAAGCACTAAATAATATTGCCGTTATTTATCATTATGAAGGGGAAAAAGCCAAAGAATCGGGGGATATAGAAAAGGCAGAATCTTATTACGATAAAGCAGCAGAATACTGGAAACAAGCAATTCGGATCGCGCCTAATAATTACATGGAAGCTCAAAACTGGCTAAAAATTACTGGACGTTCGGAAATGGATGTATTTTTTTAAAAGCTAAAAGCTTTTGTCTACATTAATATTCCACCCCAATCAACTCATTAACTATTAACCATTAACATCAATGATCGATCGCGAAGAAGTAAAAAAAGTGGCGAATTTAGCCAGACTCAATATTACCGAAGCTGAAGAAGTAGCATTTACCACCCAACTTAATAGCATTCTCGAATATTTCGATCAGTTGAGTGAATTAGATACTACTGATGTTCCCCCAACCACTAGAGCGATCGAAACAAGTAATATTACTCGTGCTGATAAGTTAGCTCCTTTTCCTCACAAGGATGAGTTATTAAAAGCTGCTCCTGAGCAACAAGGGGAGTTTTTTCGCGTACCCAAAATTATTAGCACAGACGAAGGGTAAAACAGACAATATAATTTCAATTAGTAATCGCCTCTCATGTTTTGGGAGGCTATTTTCATGAATCTAAAGATACACTAGAAATTAGAGGACAAACTTCTTGACTGTCTGATTCAAGATTCGGGTTATTTGTCCATGTAGTGCGATATTCTTCTAGTTCCGCTTTAAACAAAGTCATTTGCTCGATCTTAAGTTCCAATTGATCGATCTTTTGGTCTAGTAAGCTTTGTACCAAACTACAAGGTTTTTCCCCGCGATCGCGTACATTGAGAATTTTTTTGATTTCTTCTAGGGTAAATCCGAGAGTTTGGGCTTTTTTGATAAACTGTACCTGTTGGCTGGCATCCTGACTATAGTAACGATAGCCATTATCTCCCCTCTGTACTGGTTGCAAAAGTCCTAAATCGCTATAATAACGCAAAGTTCCAACAGCTAAACCTGTTTGCTTAGCTAGTTCGCCAATTTTTAGATAAGCTACTTCTTTCATGGGTGCTTTGCTGCATATTTTTCTTTAGTCTAAACTCTCTAGTAAACTGTAGAGTCAAGTTACAACTATAGTAATTGCATATCTTTTGTTTTATTTTCTCGATATCTTTAGTCTAATTATTTTATTGCTAAAGTATTAACTGTTCAGTTTTCATAATCATAGCAAAAGAAAAAAGTGGATTCCTCGATCGCCGATTTAAGACAAAACTATACTCTGGCGGGATTAGCTGAGGCTGATGTTGATGCCGATCCCATTAAGCAGTTTGAGGTTTGGTTTCAACAAGCCTTAGATGCGGATTTACTTGAGCCTAACGCCATGACTTTGGCTACTGCTACCCCTGATGGTAAACCTACGGCGCGAATTGTATTGCTCAAAGAAGTTAGCGATCGTGGTTTTGTTTTTTATACTAATTACGAAAGCCAGAAGGGTCAACAATTAATTGCTAATCCCTATGCTGCTTTAGTTTTTCTCTGGAACAAACTAGAACGACAAGTCCGCATTGAAGGCAGAGTTGAGCAACTAAGCCTCCAAGAATCAACGGCATATTTTCACAGTCGCCCCAAAGCTTCTCAACTAGGTGCTTGGACATCGGATCAAAGCCGAGTGATAGCTAACCGCAAAATTTTAAAGCAGAAATTAGCAGATCTACAGACTCAGTATAAAGATGATGTTACTATCCCGCGTCCCGAACATTGGGGCGGATTTCGAGTCATACCTAACCGTATAGAATTTTGGCAAGGTCGTCCCAGCCGTCTCCACGATCGCTTAGTATATGATTTGCAGGATAATGGAAGTTGGCAACTCAAAAGGCTATCCCCCTAGGCAATTAGCAATTAACAATTAACAATTAAAGAGTGAACAATATTATTGCTTTAGATACAACCGATTTAGTTTTGTGTTTGGGTATTATTGGCATTGCGATCGCTTTATCTCTTTGGCAAAAACTGGGGCTAGCTACTCAAATAGCTTATGGTGCAGTGCGCTCTTTGATGCAGCTAATTGCAGTTGGTTATATTTTAGATTTGGTCTTTGCGATCAATAATTGGCTTGTAGTCTTAGGTATCTTGGGGATCATGATGGGTGTTGCCTCCATTGTCGCCCGTAACCGTATCGATCAAAAGCTTCAGGGACTTTTCCCTACTGTAGTTTTATCTTTATTAGCTAGTAGTGCTTTTAGTCTAGGTTATGTAATTCTGTTGATTGTACAACCCAATCAATGGTACGAACCACAGTATTTAATACCTTTGGCGGGAATGCTATTTGGCAATGCCATGAATGGAGCATCTTTAGCTGGCGATCGCTTACTTAGTGCCATCAAACAAAACCGTCTGGAAATTGAGACTTATTTATGTCTGGGTGCAACCTCCAAACAAGCCATATCAGCTTATCAAAAAGAAGCTATTCGCACTAGTTTAATTCCTACCCTAAACAACATGATGGTGGTGGGTTTAGTTAGTTTACCAGGAATGTTTACAGGACAAGTCTTAGGTGGGAGTAATCCCCGTGACGCAGCCTCGTATCAGATTTTAATTTTATTTGCGATCGTTCTAACTAACTTGATTGCTTCAGTACTAGTGACCGAAGGTATATATAGACGTTTTTTTAATCAAGACGATCAGTTAATTATGTGAACTAAGTTTAGATAGAATAACTGTTCTTTTGTCGTAAGTTGTCACAAATTTAGCAGCTCAGAATTAAGACAATAACAACGTAGATCGGTATTGCCTTGAGGAAGTAGTAATTTTTGCTTGCTCAACGCTTTTAAGTCTCTTTGTAAAGTGCGCCGAGATACGTCGGGAAACATAACCTCGCAGTTTTTGATAGTGATTTCTTGATTGTTGCTAGCGTATTTTAAGATTAGGCTTTGACGGTAATTTAATTGATAAACTGCGCCAAGTTTTTCTAATAGATCGCTGGAGTTATTATTAATAGTGTTATCACCTATATCTGCTTCTAAATAGGCTCTCATTAAAGCTTCAATTTCCTGAAAAATTTCCTGTTGGTGAGATTCGCTACTGCGGATAGCTAGTAAAATTAACGTATTAATAGCATGAACGCAGACTTCTGCTAATATTTGACTGCGTTTGTCTGTTAATGCTTGATTGCGAGCTTTTAAAAGCTTTGCCATAAACTGAATTGCTTCTTGAGTAAAGCTAGCATCAATATTTTTAAAAATAGTAGGTGAGGTGAAAAACTGGGAGAAAACAATTCTCGAAGTAGGTTGTTCAAATAGTTGTTGAAACTGAGTAGTAGTAATGTGAATAAAATCAGGAAATGGTAGCTGTACAATTTCAGGGCGCAATAACCGATCCCAAATAATATAAACACGTTCAACATGGCGCAGTTCTAAAGCATTAAAAATGGCTAATTTATCAGGAAAGAATTGATAGAGAGAACCTACTGCTGTATCTGCACGGGATGCGATCGCATGAGTAGTAGCAGCTTCAAAACCCACTTCATCAAATACTATTGCTGCTGCATCTAAGATTTTTTCAACCCTTTCCTGGCTTCGCTTTTGTTGGGGTTGACGACGGAGAGGATGACGATCTGGGTATGTTTGGTTATCAGATTTCATCTTGACAAACGCGAATAATATGTCATATATTTAGAATCAATAAAAGCTTTTTTTAGCTGTATACACTAGTAGAACTACAGCAATTTGTAACTTGCGACATTTTATATTGTACTTGTCGCGATAGATTTATTTGCCCAAAATTTTTAATTGAGGAAATTGAATATGTCTATGTTAGAAGGTGCGCCTTGGCTATTGGCGCATAAATCCATGCTAGATATCAATAAACTCCATCAAGTTTCGCTTTACGGTCATGATTATGTCATTTGGCAAGATAAAACGGGACAAGTTAACGCTTTACCTAATATCTGTCCACACATGGGAGCAATGCTGTCTGAGGGATGGTGCGAAGCTCAAGCAGATGGCACTAGTGCAGTAGTTTGTCCGTTTCATGCCTTAGAATTCGATCGCCATGGCTGCACTATCTTACCAGGAACAGATAAAAAGACATTACCTCAGCTAAAACCCTTAGAATTAATCATTCAAGGCGATTTTATTTGGTCTTATGGTGATTACGAACCTAAGATCCCCATTCCCGATATTTTAGAGAAGATCGATCGCGAGTATGAATTTATTGGTTTTACTGCCGATACTAGCGTCGAGACAGACTTGCGATCGATGCTTTTGATTATGCACGATTACAATCATCAAAATGGTACGCATCGAGAGTTATTTGAAATTACCGAAGTTAGGTTTGAAAAGTTTATCGACAATGGCTATCATTCTGAGGCTTTTTTTAATACTCCCACTGCACCTAAAACTTTCTGGGAAAAACTGAAACAACCCAATCAATTTTTACTTCCTGACGTAATTCAAGCTCATTTAGAAAATTATTTTCCTTCTCTGGTTATTTTCTATGGCAGTACTTTTTTTGGCAAAATTGCTCAATGTCATCTTTTTATTCCAGAATCATCAACTAAAACTCGAACATATATATTATTGTTTGGGGAAGCTAGTAATCCGTTGGCTAAACTTTTGAAAAATCAATTTCTTGCTCTGAGTAAGGTTATTGTGGAGCAAGATGTAGGTATTTTAAATAAAATTTATGCCGATGCCCCACAAAAAATAAAGTTAAATAATGAAGTGGGAATAGATTGGGTTAAGAAAAATTTTGCTACCTGGAAATAGATAAAAAAAGGCAGATTTGAAACCTTTTCTCACAGATAAACTGATTTACAAATCTATGTATTTCTAACTTCACCCAAAAAGCGTCCAAAAATTTATAGCCTTGATTAACTGTTTATTTTACTAGTATTCTGTAATTGCCCTTCTTGAGCTTCAAAACAGATCAATTCAGCGATTATTATTATGACAGCAACACCATTAGTAAATCCCGATAATCAACAATTATCTTCTCCTAAATGGCGTTTAACTCCCGGCTACATCGAAGATAGTGGCTCGGATGTGGAGTCGGTACATATTTTGTTGGGTCGCTTTTTAACAGATCGTGATTCTGCTGACCCCTTACCTGAAAAAGAATTATTCTCTCCCGATGGTAAGTTTGAATGGGGATACGCTCAGCCGTTAGAGAAAACGATCGCTTCTGAGTCTGACTTGAATTTTCTGGCACAACGTCCCAATTTATTCCGCAACGCTATTACAATTATTGAACCTTGGGAACACGTAGGTAACAACGATCTCGGTGAAGAAGTAAGAGCTTCTAAAAATGTAGCTTTTATGGCGCAAAAGATTGCTGACTGCGATTCGATTTTATTTCCCGTCTGGTCTACAGGTACGCTCGATCTCGAAAAAGTCGTACCGATAATTAGCTCTAGTATGGCAGTGGTATTAGAAGGGGGACATCCTTCGGTACATAACGCAGACGAGTGGACACAGCCTAACTGTTCTCGGGATGATATGTTTGCACTGGTAGAAAAACTCTTACTATCGCGATCGCCTCGCAGTGCGCCAGCTATCTTTATTTGTGTCAGTCACCAACTAGCAGCAGAATGTCATATTCGTCTCTTGCGTAAAGCAATTAAAGCAGTCCTAGATACTAAAACCCTCAAGCGTGATGAAGGTGGAGAAGCTTTAGCCTCTCTAAAAGCAGCTTGTGAAAAAATTAAATCTGTAGGGGAAAATCTCAAAATTGAAAAGCGGGATGGTCGTATAGTAGCTCAAGGCTGGAATGATGATAACTTTGCGGTAGTTCTCAACGAAGAAAAAGAAGTAGGCGATCGCGTTTTATTGCCCTACAAAACTCCCAAACAACATAATTCATCAATTCCGATTGAACTGCTTAATACCCATGAAGTGATGGCAGATGAACTAGAGGGAGTGATTGATAATACGATTTTGCGTTATGAAAACGATATTAACATTGCTATGTTTCACTCTGATGAAGTGAACGAAGAAGCAATTCTGTTTGCTAATTGGGCATATATGGCTTTACATAATGCGATTGTGCCTCATCGATATACCGTAGCAGCTAGTCCCCTATCCTGGCTCTTACAAATGCCTTATGCGGTGGAAATTTTGGCATCGACCGAAGCTAATGGGGAAATTTTAACCGAGTGTTCATGTACCTGTATCAACTACAAGGATTTTGAAACTAAAAAGATTCGTCGTTCTTTTACCTGTCAGTTTCATCCCGAACTGCTCTCTGATCTTAGAGATATTGGCAAACGTTCGGCACCCTCTTATGCGGAACTCAAACAAAGCGACGGTATGCGCTTGCTAGCCAGATTACTTTATGAAGGGATGCAGGAGTAAGTATCGCAGTACTTTAATCGGTTAGGATAAGTTGATTAGATTGCTCTAGGGTAATGAGTAGGGGTCAACGGCCGTTGACCCGTACAAGTCATAAGTAATGAGTGTCTTGATCTAAGTGCATAGTGCTATAACTCGATACCAACTCAGATTAAGTGGCTGAGAATGTCCCAGGCTGATTGTTGGTTGTTAGTCGCTAAAAATAAATTTATAGAGGGTTTAGGCATTGTCTAAACCCTGGCAATAATGCCTGGTAAGAAAAAGAAATTGCTTTCAGTTGATGCTGGTGCTGCTGGATTACAATTGGGTTATTTTTTAGAGCAAGCGGGCTGAAATTACCTGATTTTAAAAGCTGGGAGAACAGCTAACAGCTAGTAATTTCAAGATACAAATTGAATATCTGGTAGCATTGGGTCTTTAACAATGCCAAAACCTGCATAATCCCAACGCTGCATAAGTCCTTTAAGTTGAGTTGGGGATGCTGTTTCTACGGTCAGGCGATCGCTAAATTCTTTACCGTGGGTGTTAATATAACTAAGAGCATCATAATCATGTTGAAATACCAATAGATAGCTAGCCTCTTGCCCACTTTGTTCTGGTAGACGAGCCACTAAATACTTGCCATCTTTTTTGGAACGAATTAAATAATTAATTTGTAATAACATCTTTTAGTCTTCACTCTGAATCATTCATCTTTTAAGCATTGTTGTTATTTAAGATTTTCCAACTTAATGCGCGGATCGACAGCTTTTAACAACAAATCTGCTAGCAGATTACCAATAATTAGCATAGTTGCACCCATCATCAGGCTAGCCATAACTAAATATTTATCTTGGGCAGTAACGGCTTGTAAAGTTAAACGACCTAAACCTGGCCAATTAAAGAAAAATTCAGCGATAAATGAGCCACTAAGCAAACTGGCAAATTCAAAGCCAATCAGGGTAATCAGAGGATTAATTGCATTCCGCAAAGCATGAACATAAATTACCTTGTTTTCAGGTAAACCTTTGGCGCGGGCTGTTTGAATATAGTCTTGTCGCAATACATCTAGTAATTGTCCCCTAGTCAAACGTTGTAGTCCTGCAAAACTAGTGATACTTAAGGCAATAGTAGGTAAAATCATGTGCCAACCAATATCGAGAATCTTGCCGACAAAGGAAAGTTCTTCATGATTAATGCTAGTCATCCCGCCAACTGGGAATAAGGGAGATAAAAACTGGGCAATAATTAAAAATATCAGTGCAGTAATAAAGCTGGGAAATCCCTGTCCGAAATAACTCAACACCCGCAGCACTTTATCCACGCGACTATTTTGTTTGACTGCACTCAGAATACCCAAAGGAATAGCGATCGCCCAAGTAGCAATAATTGAAGTTATTGCTAGCAAAAGAGTGGCAGGAATACGTTCTAGGAGTAAAGAAGAGACAGAACGAAAATAAACAAAGCTTTCGCCAAAATCAAATCGCGTAACTACTCGAAATAGCCAACGGAAATATTGGATTATCGGTGGCTTATCTAAACCAAATTGCTGTGTCAGTTCAGTAATGCGTTCTGGGGAGATTTGAGGGTTTTCTTTAAGTGTATCGAGATAATCTCCTGGGGCTAATTCAACTATGGCAAAGCAAAGGGCAGAGGCTAAGAGCAAGGTTAAAGCCGCTTGTAGCAGCCTCTTGAAGATGTATAAAGTTGTTTCGCTATTTAAGATATCTTGGAAGTTAGATAGAGGCGAACGGGCGATAACATCATTACTTTGAGCCATAGATTTTTGAAATTAACCCATCAATAAAACTGGGGGAGTTCAGAATTCGGAATTCGGAGTTCGGAGTTGAGAATTCCGGATTGTAATTAAGCAAAATAAGCTGCAATCCAGAATAGACTATCCACTAAAATTGTACTTAAAACTGCTCCAGCGAATGCCCACCAGTGTAGCTCGGTTTTTCTTAAAGACCACCAGCTAACTGCCAACAAAATGTTAACTAAAACTATTGCCCAACTAATGCCCCAAGGAGTTTGCACTTGAGTCAGTGCCGATTTAAAGATGGGAGAAGCTAAAGCAGGATCTAAATCTACTGTCATTAAGTTGCGCCAGTAGGGAATGACATTGGTTAAATAGAAGTAGAGATCGGTAATGGCAGTGCCTAGTAGTGAACCTAGATAAAAAAAGTTACCTATTTTGCCCCACCCACGCCAGATACACCACAAGGCGAAGGGTAAACCGATCGATTCGATGGGAATATGAATTAGTGGTTCGGCACGTAGCCAACCCCAATAAATTGAACCTGCTAGCCAACTCCAGCTAAAGCCCAAAATTATGTCGCCCCACCAACGACTTTGGGGGCGTTGATAAAGTGACCAACCTAAACCGATCCAGAATAGGGTTAATGCTAAGCTAACTAAAGGAAACAGCCTGACAATTGGGGCTTGAAAAAATACTGGTACTGAAACTAAAAAAGAAGCAGTAAAAAATATTCGCCATGCTTTACGCCCTTGGTTTTGTTGCAGAGGTAAGCCGAGAATATTAGATGAGTTTGTTAGAGGGCAGTTAGAGCTAGAAGAAGATGTCACAGGCAGAATATATTACTAGAGTGATGTATTGGTAATTTTCGTTACTTATCTTTACTTACATCAAAATACCACAGTTTTTAAGTTAAGGTTTGGAGGGCAAAAATAGCTTGTGGGCTTATTTAGTCAGAGATAAAATGTTAATATTATTGTCGAAAATCGAGATCGGCAATGTGAATTTGATTGGTATTTAATGGGCCTATCTTCGCTGTCTTGCCTCTTGAAGTTATCGCAATATTTAAGAACAGGAAACAAAAGTAATGTCGATTTATGTTGGTAATCTCAACTATGAGGTTACGCAAGAAGACTTAACTGAAGTCTTTGCCGAATATGGAACTGTTAAGCGCGTTTATCTCCCTACAGACCGTGAAACAGGGCGTAAACGCGGTTTTGGTTTTGTGGAAATGGCAACAGACGAAGAAGAAGCCGAAGCTATTACTACCCTAGATGGGGCAGAATGGATGGGGCGTACTATCCGAGTTAATAAAGCTCGACCAAGAGAATCTAGTAGTTCTGATGGTGGCACTCGTAGATTTTCTAATTAACAATCTTTGTTCTTTGAAATTGAATGATTAATTTGTTGGGAAACTGTTGAGAAGTGTTCACAAATTCAATTTTTCTTTTCATTCAGGACAAAATTAATTGGCTCATCGTCTTAAGTATCTTTTAATGTTTGCTCTATTTGTTATCGTTTGAAAAATAGAGCAAAATTGTAAGTACAGCGATTAGCCCCATGAAATCAACTACTAAGCAATTGATTAGCGCGATCGCCATCCGTCGTCATATCGGTACATTAATGTTGGCGATCGCCATGATTGTACTGGGTATTTTTTTTATTTTTCGCCTTTCAGTAGATTTATTACCCCCTATTACTTATCCGCGTATTGGTGTAACAGTAAATATTCCAGGGGCTTCTCCTGAAGTAGCCCTCGAAGAAGTTACAAAACCTTTAGAGCAAGCTTTAAATGCCACCGAGGGGTTAGAACAAATATTTTCCGAAACTAGAGAAGGTAGAGTTCGTATTAACCTTTATTTTCGACCAGGAGACGATATAGATAAAGCTTTGGCTGATGCGACGGCTATTTTTAATCGCAATCGAGATAGTCTGCCAGATTTGGTCACTAATGGTAATTTATTTAAGTTTGACCCTTCCCAGCAGCCAATTTATGAGTTAGCCGTAGAATCTACTTCTTTAGATGATTTAGCTTTAAGGATTTTTGCCGAAGAAGAATTAAGCCGCGAATTAAGCATTATTCCTGGGGTGGCGTCGGTGGATGTCTCAGGTGGTGTCACTGAAGAAGTTAGTGTCAACGTGGATTTAAATCGACTACAGGCTGCGGGATTGGGTTTTGATGCTATTACTAATAAATTACAAGAAGGCGATCGCGACTTGGCTGGCGGAAGACTCAGGGGCGAAACAGGAGAACCTATAATTAGGACTTTGGGACAATGGCAAAATGTAGACCAAATTCGCCATTTAACTTTAGATTTACCCAATCAAGAAGAAGGACGCAGGTTCATCAATTTACAGGATGTTGCGGAAATTAATGATGGCGTAGCCGAACAGACTTTATTTGTCACTCTTAATCGCCAGCCTGCGGTTAAAGTCAGTGTCCAGAAACAACCTGATGCTAATACGATCGCTGTCATAGATGGGATCAAAGCCAAAATTGCTAGCCTACGTCAATTAGGGGTAATTCCTGCTGATGTGAAGTTAATAACTACTAGAGATGAATCAGGCTTTATTCGCAACTCGATTACAAATGTAGTTAGTGCAGGAACAGTTGGGACGGTATTAGCGGCGATCGCCGTTTTCTTATTTTTGGGTTCGTTGCGTCAGACTTTCATCATCATCATTGCTATTCCCTTGGCAACTTTGATGGCAATTATCCTGATGAAATTATTCTCTCTCTCAATTAATATTTTTAGTTTGGGGGGTTTGGCATTAGGCGTAGGTATTGTGGTGGATAACTCCATTGTGATGCTAGAAAATATTGCGCTAAGAAATAAAGAAAAGGGGTTAGGTAACCCAGAATCGGCTATTGATAATGCGATCGCTGCTAGTGTTGAGGTGGAATCTGCTTTGATCGCCTCAACTGCCACCAACTTAGTATCAGTCTTGCCTTTTCTCTTAATTGGTGGTTTATTTTCCTTATTATTTCGGGAATTAATTTTAACTATTAGTTTTGCGATCGCTGCCTCTCTAATTATTGCCCTGACTGTAGTTCCCATGCTAGCTTCTCGTCTGTTGAGTATTCCCCAAAGCAGTAAAATTGAGAAATTCCCTTTTTTAGTCTGGTTTAATCGCCAGTTTGCTGCGGCAACTAATAATTATGGACGTATACTCCGTCAGGCTATTCGCTATCGCTTGATTGTTATTCTTTTAGCATTTACGATTTTGGGAGGTAGTAGTTATCAGATCTGGCAGAATTTGCCTCAAGAAATATTACCTAATCTCAATACAGGGCAGGCACAGGTTTTTGCTCGTTTTCCCTCTGGAACAAACTTGGCTGATAATCGCCGCGTCATGAAAGCAGTGGAGGAAGTCGTCTTGCGTCAGCCAGAAACTGAATATATCTTTACCGCCGCGGGAGGATTTTTATTTGGTAGTAGCACCGTTGATAATCTGTTGCGTAGTTCCAGTACTATTACTCTCGATCCCAATAGCGATATTGATGCTTATGTTGAGCGAGTTAATCAAGAATTTGAAAAATTTAATTTAGTAGATGTCCGTCTACGGTTTTTTCCTAGTAGGGTAAGGGGATTAACTCTCAATAACTCCCCTGTAAATTCTGAACTAGATTTAGTTTTACAGGGAAAAGATCCCAGCCTTTTGGAAGAAACTGGAGAGAATCTGCTAAAAATCCTGGATGAACAAGCTACTTTGGCTCGTTATCGAGGAGATGCAGACAGTAGACAACCAGAAATACAGATTAAACCAAATTATTTACGTCTATCAGACTTGGGCTATAGCGTAACTGACTTGGGTACTACGGTAGAAACTGCAATTAACGGTACAGTTGCCACTCAACTACAAAGAGATCAACGTTTGATTGACGTGCGGGTACAGCTAAACAAACGCGATCGTCAGTCTATTGAGCAACTACAACAGTTACCTTTACTCACCAGTAATAATAGTTCGATTCAATTAAGTGATGTTGCTAGTTTACATCTAGGAGAAGCACCAGGAGAAATTCAGCGGATAAATCAACGTAATGTCTATCTAATTGCAGGAAATTTAAACGACGAGGCAAATTTTAATGATGCAATGGCAGAACTAACTTCTATTATTTCTGAGGCAGAAATACCTGCAGGAGTTACTGTGTTACCTAGTTATGCCGAAGCTTCTAATGAGGAAATACAAAATTCTCTCAAGGTATTAGGTAGTTTAGCGGTTTTTCTAGTCTTTGTAGTTATGGCGGTGCAATATAACTCCTTAATTGATCCCTTGATTATTATATTGACCGTACCGTTAGCTTTAGCTGGAGGAGTTTTCGGCTTATACGTTACAGAAACACCAATCAGTGCGATCGTTTTGGTGGGGAGTATATTGCTAGTAGGAATTGTCGTCAACAATGCGATCGTTTTGGTAGAAAAGGCTAATCAGTTAAGGTTCGCTCATAGTCCTACTTCGGCTATTATTCAAGCAGCAACTGGCAGACTTCGCCCTATTTTAATGACCACTATTACTACCGTATTAGGAATGTATCCTCTCGCCTTAGGTATTGGTGCTGGTTCTGAATTGCTGCAACCTTTAGGAATAGTTGTCTTTTCTGGTTTAGCCTTAGCTACTGTGTTGACTTTGTTTATTATTCCCTGTTTTTATGTCTTACTACATGGAAAGTGAACTAAGTCTTACCTCCCATCTCTTGGGTTGATCCCCATTCGAGGACAACGTGAGGCAAGGAGTTCGGAGTATGCCCTACGGGCACGCTGAGTCTAACGACTTGCTCCGCAACCGCGAACGGAGTATTCGCTACGCGAAAAGCTACGCAACAGAGTTCGGGAAAAATGCTGTGTTAGTTAACAATAAAATTAGTATTCCAGCCTTCTCGAAATTTTCGCTCTTCTCAGTTTTCGGCTTCGTCGAACTCAGGTGAGGACAAGTGCCCGAACGGGTGCAAGCGGCGGAATAATCTATGATTTCCGCCGTGCTGCACTAGTACCGCTGCGCGGAAGTAGCAAGTAGAGGTGCGACCCCGCGTTATGCGGAGCGGTATCCTTTAGGACGGCGCAAGAGGGCAGACCCCGCGTCGGCGCAAGACGCAAGGGAATGCTGCCCTAGCAAGGGAATGCGCACCTGCCGAAGGGCAAGTAGTCAGTAGTCAGTAATCAGTAGTCAGTAGTCAGTAACCTGGCTTTCAACTTGAATCAATAGTGGGTTGATTTACGCCCACGTCCACTAGTTTAATTTTTTTATGTTTATACTGGTGCTTTGAAAAAGCTATAGATCAAGATTTTGCCAGATGACTACTCTAATTGAAAGAGACATTAAAACAAAATTAGTTGCTTTCAAGCAAAGCGCATCATATACTCAGATCGCCCAATTAATCACCTATGCTTTTGCTAATAATTACGGTCGTTCTAATCAAGAAATATTTGGTTATATTCCCGAACATTTTTCTGAAATAATTATTGACCATAATTTAACTAAAGATAATATATTTATCGATCAACCTATAATTTATAAAATCTATTTTCCTCCGAAAAAAACTATAGCTAAGATACCTTATGTCTATTTATTTTGCTATTTAAAATCTACTTCAGAGCAATTAGACGTTTATTTTCAAAGTGCTAATCGTTATAGTGCGCCACTACAGGAACATGAGTATATTTTAAGTACCCAAAAAATTGATTTTCAAGGAATATTTTCCGCCTTTAATAGCGATCGCTCAGCAATTTGTATTAGCGATCCTGGTCACTTTGTTCCAGATTTGCACTCTAGTTATTTTGCTGGCTCTCCAGAATTTAATTTTGCCGAGTTTATTAGTCAAATTCTAGAAAATATTTGTCATCTGGCGCAAATAAAATTAAGCGATACTTTCTTGTTTGGTGCATCGGCTGGGGGAGTGGGCGCATTATTAAGTAGCACTTATTTTAGTAGTAAAGTAAATGTTATGGCGGTCAATAGCCAAATTGATACTTATTCTATAATAAGGGTAATGAGAGCTTTGTTTGGCATTGATGACCATCAGACTTTGCTCAAAAAATTTGGTAATCAGGTTTCTTGTCTGCATCGATTTCAACAAAATATTGCCAGTATACCTAATATTTATTTATTGGCTAATATTAATGATGGTATTTATGAGATTAATTATCAATTTTATCAGTTATATCAACAGCTATTTGTTTCTCCTGGTAAAAACAATCAATCGATTTTTGATAGTTACTATGGAGAAGAAGGTCATATACAACCAGATAAGGTATCTCTCAAAACTAAACTAGAATTTGCCAGAGCCAATTTAACTTTAAAATTAAATCTCCTAGAAAAAGAGCAAAGCGAACAAGAAGCTAAGAGCAGGTTTGAATTAAAATTAACTGAAGCTAGAGAATTACAAGCTCAAGGAAAAATAGAGCTTGCTATTGCCAAATTTCAGAAGGCGATCGCTATTCAACCAGAATATAAAGTAATCAATGAATTGGTCGATCTTTACAAACTTCAGAAAAATTACGATCGAGCTTCTAAATACTATCATCTTTTTCTTGAGCATCACCCCAAACATGCTCATGCTTATGTACGTTTAGGTCGAATTTTAGTTGAACAAAAAAAATTTATCAAGCGATCGCAACTTATCAAAAAGCTCTTGAAATAAACCCAGCATTAGGAAGCAATATTTATCAAGAATTAGGTGTTTTATTATTACAAGAAACTCAAGATAGCGCAACAGCAAGTATAGTTTATCAGCAGGGTTTAGATAATAACCCTGATTGGCAACCTCATCCTCAATACTATTTTAATTTTGCTAGGGCATTAATAGCGCAAAATAAATTTGAACAGAGCATAAAATATTATCAAAAAGTTATAGAATTACAACCTCAAAGAACTATTGTATATCGCTTATTGGGAGATATTTATGCTCAACAAGGTCAAGCAGAGCAAGCACAGAAATATTATAATTTGTTGCATTAATTGTTAGTTGCTATAGCAATTTTGATTTTAATAAGATACATTCAGATTCAGTTAAAATAGAATTGGGACTTATATCTGTGGCATCATCTCCAACTCGTCTACTAATAGCAGCCAGTGGTACCGGAGGACATTTATTTCCAGCGATCGCTCTTGCTCAACAGTTACCCGAATATGAAATTGAATGGCTGGGAACTTCTAACCGCCTTGAAACTAGCCTTGTACCAGATGAATACCCTTTGAACACCATCGCCGTCGAAGGATTTCAACAACGTCTAAGTCTCAAAACTCTCAAAATTATCTCAGGCTTTATTTCGTCTATCTTTAAAACTCA
Source organism: Pleurocapsa sp. MO_192.B19 (assembly GCA_030064975.1). Classification (GTDB taxonomy): domain Bacteria; phylum Cyanobacteriota; class Cyanobacteriia; order Cyanobacteriales; family Xenococcaceae; genus Waterburya. The sequence continues at coordinate 2,111 of JASJDX010000085.1, read as the reverse complement.
AAAGCTGATTAAAGACCACAAGATCGATGCCGTATTCACTACGGGAGGATATATCGCTGCACCTGCGATCTTAGCGGCACGTCTACAAAAAAAACCAGCGGTAATCCACGAATCTAACTATATTCCTGGAAAAGTTACCCGTTTTCTCAGTCGTTGGTGTAATACCGTAGCTTTGGGTTTTGCGGGAACAGCCCAATATCTACCCCAGGCAAAGACAGTTCATGTTAGTACTCCTGTTCGCTCTCAATTTCTCACATCTCAATCTTTAGATTTAGACATCCCTGATGATGCCACGGTGATCCTAGTTGTCGGTGGTTCTCAAGGGGCAGTAGCCGTCAACGAACTAGTGCGAGAAGCTGCAAATACTTGGTTAGAAATGGGTGCATATATTGTTCATCTGACAGGAACAAACGATCCTGATGTCAATAGCTTAAAACATCCCCAATATATCTCGATGCCTTTTTATGAACACATGGCGGGATTATTACAAAGAGCAAATCTGGCAATCAGTCGTGCTGGTGCAGGTACATTAACAGAATTAGCTTTTACTGGTACTCCTGCGGTGTTAATTCCTTATCCTTATGCCGCTGAAGATCATCAGACATATAACGCCCAAGAATTTAGTGATGCAGGGGCAGCAGTAGTTTATCAACAGTCAGCACTAACCGCTGAAATATTAACCGAACAAGTATCTCAATGGTTGCGATCGCCTGAAAAATTACAAGAGATGGCAAATAAAGCCAAAGCTTTAGCTATTACTGATAGTGCAGAAAGACTAGCTGATATTATCCGCAGCTTGGTCTAGTATTATCCAAATCGATTAATTAATGGTTTAACAATAACAAGACATAACCTTAGATTAAGATTAAATGGCTTAATTAGTTTTGCTATCAAAAAATCAATAATTTAGGCTTAATAAACTGAGTTGCTGAACATCTTCTGGACTTAGTTGCCAGCCCATAGCTCCTACATTTTCTTCAGCTTGTCGAGCGTTTTTCGCACCAGGAATAGGAATCACGTTTCCCTGAGCTATCAGCCAATTAAGAGCTACCTGAACAGTCGTTTTTTGATATTTCTCACCAAGCTGCTTTAACTGATTAATTAAGGGTTCAATCTTACTTAAACCATTGGCTGAAAATTTGGGGTCAAGTTTTCTTGCTCCTGTAACTCGCTCTTGTTTATCGGAGGTGTACTTTCCCGTCAATAGTCCCTGAGCTAAAGGGCTGTATGCGAGGATAGTAACTCCTAACTCACGGGCCGATTCTAAAATACCGTTTTGTTCGATCGCTCTAGTTAACAGAGAATAACGAACTTGATTAACAGCCAGAGGAACATCATATTGTGCCAAAAGGTCATAAGCTTGTTTCATCTGGGTTGCTGAGTAATTACTCACTCCCACAGTGAGGATACGACCTCGTTTGACTTCAGATGCTAAAGCCGACATCAAAGTTGGCTGACCCATAAAAAAGTCAAAGGGCATATGAACTTGATACAAAGCAATCTGTTCAACCTCAAGTCGCTTGAGGCTAGCAGTTAAAGCATCAGCTATCGCTTGTTTGCCAAATCTCCAGGGTAAAGGAAAATATTTTGTCGCTATCTGTACTGGTTGAGTTGTTTGTTTTAAAAATCGTCCCAGAAGCCGTTCCGATTCACCTAAACCATAGACTTCGGCAGTATCGAAAAAAGTCGCACCACCAGCTAGAGCGGCTTCAAAAGCTTTTTGTACTTCTTTTTCGCCGTAGTTAGAGCCATAACCCCAAAATAAACTATCACCCCAAGCCCAAGTACCAATACCCAAGGTCGGAAGAGAAATATTGCTAACCGATAGTTTAGTTGCTTCCATGAGTGTACCTTAATAGGAGTTAACTGCTTTACATTACTTTATAACAATTCTTAAGATAAATGAATTACAGGAAGAATTGCAGGAATGCGATGCCTTCGGCGTACGCAGAGCGCAATCGCCAGTTTGAAACTATTTGACATCCTCCCGCCCGCGTAGCGGGGGGATTCCCCAAACGCAGAAACAACGGATAGGTTCTTCAATCAACCAGCAACCTTAGTTTCAAGATTTTCATCCATCAACAAGAGGGTCATCTGTCCTGAAGCGTTTA
>JASJDX010000084.1 GCA_030064975.1 Pleurocapsa sp. MO_192.B19 | reverse complement strand
TTGTTACTCGCTACTTGCTACTTGCTACTTACTACTTGCTACTCGCTACTCGCTACTTTCTACTCGCTACTTTTGCCTCACCATTCCATCTTGATGCAAAGCCTAATCTAATGACTAATGCTCCGCAAAAAATTCTGATGATGCCTGATTATCGCTCTGATAATCCTTATCAGTCGTTATTGACTAAAGCTTTGCGATCGCAATCAGTAGAAGTTTTTTTTCCTGTAGGATATCGGCGAATTTTCCCTTTTTTTCGGGCGGTAAAAGATCGGCCTGTTGATGTTTTACATTTACATTGGCTAACGCCATATCTTAAGGGTGAAACGTCGTTTACTAGGCTAGTTTATAGTCTTAAATTGCCGATCGATCTCTGGCTAACTCGCCTCATGGGAATCAAGATAATTTGGACGATTCATAATCATCTTGCCCACGATTGTCAGTTTTCTCAACTAGAATTATGGCTGAGAAAAAGATTAATCAAAATAGCTGATGAAATTATTGTCCATAATTGTTCAACTGTAGATCTTCTTCAACAAGCCTGGAATTTAGACTGTTCAAAGTTGACTGTAATTCCCCATGGACATTATCGAAATATCTATCAACCATTAATTTCTCAGTCAGAAGCCAGAAAAAAATTAAATTTACCTTTAGATGGTTATCTGTTCCTCAATTTGGGAATGATAAGACCATATAAAGGCATTGAAAACTTACTGCAAGTTTGGCAAGAAAACCAAGCTATTTTTCAACCCCATAGCCTTTTAATTGCAGGAAAACCTCTAGATGCAGCCTATGGTGAAAAGATAACAGCATTAGCTACTAATACCAATCAGGTTATTTTTAAAGCAAATTTTATCCAATCAGACCAAATTCATCTGTATTTTAGTGCTGCGGACGTTGTAGTTCTTCCTTTTACCAATATTTTGACCTCTGGCAGCTTGATTCTCGCTATGTCTTATAACAAACCAATTATTGCACCATGTCAAGGAGGAATCAAAGAAACTTTGAAGGAAGCTGATAGTCTACTTTATGATCCAAGCGATCGCCTGGGACTATTAAAAGCTCTCGAAACCAGTACCCAAATTGATCTCCAACAATTAAGTACCCAAGTTAAGCAAGCAAGCGATCTCCTTGACTGGGACAAGATTGCCGAACAAACAGCCAAACTCTATCAAAAATAAAACTTTTCTATCGCAACGTTAAATATAAATCTACAAAACTTATTACTTATTACTTATTACTTATTACTTATTACTTATTACCTCTCCCCATGACTCCTCAAGTTAGTATCCTCATCCCCTGTTACAACGCCGAAAGATGGATTGAGCAAGCTATTAATAGCGCACTTAACCAAACCTACAAAAACATTGAAGTCATAGTAGTTGACGATGGTTCAACCGATAATAGCTTAGAGATCATCAAAAGTTTTGGCGATTTCCCAAGTCAGTGCGCTTCGGGCAAACGTATTTATTGGGAAGCGAGTATTAATAGTGGGGGAAATTTTACCAGAAATCGATTGTTAGAACTCAGTAATGGGGAATGGCTACAGTACCTAGATGCTGATGACTATTTGCTTCCAGAAAAAATAGCACAACAGATAAAGTTTCTTCGCCACAATCCTGATACTGATATTGTTTATAGTCCCAGTATCTTTCAACATCACAACTACATAGTTGAAGCAACATTGAAGAATAGAGAGCAAGATCCCTTAGCTGCTCAACCTCAGATTCTTAATCTTGAACCCTCTAATACAATAATCCAAGAAATCTTGCCCATTCCTCAACCCCACGATCCTTGGGTACTTCTTGCTAGATGGTATTTACCTCAAACAGGAAGTCCTCTCTGGCGCAAACAGGCAATTATTGATGTGGGTGGCTGGAAAGAAGATCAACCCTGTTGTCAGGAACATGAACTATACCTGCGTTTACTTCAAGCGGGTAAAAAATTTAGTTATTTTGGGGAGGCGGGTTCAATATATCGACAGTGGAGTGAAGCTACAGTCTGTAAAAAATCCCCAACCGAAACCTATCAAAGACGCTTAGAAATAATTGACAACCTAGAAAAACATCTAGTCCAAACTGCTCAACTCAATCAAGCCAGACAAACTGCCATTAATCAAGCCAGATTTGAATGTGCGCGAATTATCTGGTTAAGGGATAAACAGTGGTCAAAAAACATTATTAACCAAATCCGTCAGACAGAAACCAATTTCATCCCTTCAGGAAATTGTGCGCCCCAAATATATCGTTTAATCTATCAAATTCTTGGCTTCGATCTAGCCGAAAACATCGCCCAATTAAAACGCCAATTAGCAATTAACTAACTACACGTCAGTTCGATGAAACTAGAAATTTCGTAATTAATAACTTGAGAGATGCTTGCATTCCCTATTATTTCGTTGTCAAACTCCGAACTCCGTTCGCGAAGCATGCCCGTAGGGCATACTCCGAATTCCTTGCCTCACGTTAACTACCTACTACTTAACCCATGTTCTTACCTATCTCTGCCTTAGTGGCAACCAGAAACCGTAGTCTGTCTCTTTCTAGAATGCTTAAGAGTTTGGCAAAACAAACCTCACAACCCCAAGAAATAATTATTGTTGATGGTTCCAATAATGATGCAACCGAGCAATTGTGCCATCATGAGATTGCTAATTTAGAATCAGAAATTATTTATCATCGAGCAACAACCGTCGGTGCTGCAACTCAACGCAATCAAGCCCTGACTCATGCTACCCAAGATACCATCTGGTTACTTGACGATGACATTATATTGGAGTCAAATTGTCTTGAACGGTTATGGCTGGCTTTAAATAGTGATCGCCGTATCGGAGGAGTAAATGCCATGATTACCAATCAAAAATATCTACCTCCAGGTAAGATCAGCAAACATTTATTCAGGTTCTTACATAGTCGCTCAGAACCTAGTTATGCAGGTAAATGTATTGGCCCTGGGTTGAACTTATTACCAGAAGATAACCCCGATTTACCCTCAGTAGTTCCCGTTGAGTGGCTTAATACTACCTGTGTTCTCTATCGCCGCGAAGCACTTCCCCAACCAATGTTTGCTAGTTTTTTTACTGGCTATTCCCTATTAGAAGATGTCACCCTGTCATTAACAGTAGGTAAACAGTGGAAGCTAGTCAATGCTAGAACAGCCCGTATCTTCCATGACAGTCAACCAGGAGATCACAAAAATAACCCTAGTGTTCTTGCTCAAATGGATTTAGTGAACCGCCATTATGTGATGACGCAAATTTTAGCCAAAGAGACATTGCAAGACTATCTTAAGCTGACAATTTTGCAACTATTTGGTATTGCTGCGTCTTTAGTCTCCTTTAGAGGTTGGTTGAATTTACCCGCTATCCTCTGGGGAAAATTAAGAGCGATCGCCGAAATTATGACCACAGATTATACAAGATTAGAGCGTCAGTAAGAAGTAAGAAGTAAGAAGTAAGAAGTAAGAAGTAAGAAGTAAGAAGTAAGAAGTAGAGATTAGGGGGTTATGAAGCTAATTGCTTTATTAATGGTTGAGTTGAGTCGTATTGTAGAAGGACTGAAAAGTCGTTGGCGCAATATTTACTATCGTTCTTTAGGAATGAAACTAGATGGCTATGTCTGGCTACGCAAGGTAGAGATTCCTCGCAATCATCAATCAATTGCGATCGCTCCTAAATCTGCTTTGGATCGAGGCGTGGTTTTGCTCTGTAATGGAGAGGCTTCTATACAACCCCAGATTTCTATTGGTACAGCTACCTATATCAACCGCAATACTTTTATCGATGCTATCTTGTCAGTTACCATTGGCGAACATTGCGCTATTGGCCCTAATTGCTATATTAGCGATCACGATCACGGTATGGATTTAGAACGGAAACCCCTAGAACAAGCGATGATTGCTCAACCAACTAAGATCGGCGATCGCGTTTGGCTGGGGGCTAAAGTCATTGTCCTCAAAGGTGTAACTATTGGCGATGATGTGATTATTGGTGCAGGAAGCGTCGTCACCAAAGATATCCCCTCCCAAACCGTTGCTGTTGGTATTCCAGCCAAAGTTATTAAACAGCGACAGAGATTAACTGAAGTAATAGGTAAAAGCTACTAATGACTGCACAGACTACGATTGTTTTTACGACTCATAATCGAGCGAACATACTGCGCCAAGCAATTCAAGCTGCTCAGAAACAGAGTGTTGAGGTAGATATTTTAGTTATGGATGATGCTTCTACTGACGAAACGCCAATGATGATGGCCCAGGAGTTCCCCGAAATCCCCTATCATCGTTCTACAGAAAATAAAGGCCCTTGTTATCAGCGTAACCAAGGTATTAAGCTGGCTAAAACCGAAATTGTGTTTCCCCTCGATGACGATTCAATTTTACAGTCGCCCTACACCCTAGAACAAACCTTAGCCGAATTTGATGATCCACATATTGCTGCGATCGCAATTCCTTTTATTAATATCCTTCAGGATCGACAAGTGTGGACAAAAGCACCTGACTGTAATTCAATCTATTTTACCCACGCTTATGTTGCTGCGGCTCATGCCATTAGGCGATCGCTATTTTTACAAGTAGGAGGTTACAGAGAGTTTTTCTTTTATATGGGAGAAGAAGGAGATTTAAGTATCCGTTTATTACAGCATGGTTTTGGAGTCCGTTTAGGTAATGCCGATCCAATTCATCATCTTCAACCCCCAAATCGTATCTCTCCCCGCGCTGATACCTTTGGTCGTCAAAATGATATTTTGTTTGTTCATTGCAATACTCCGTTAATTCTATTATTCCCCTATCTTTTTGGCACTATTTTTAAAGGCATAGTTTTTGGTTTTAAAGTACAGCGTTATTTCTATGTATTTCAAGGATTTTTTAATGGTTTAAAGGTAATTTTTCAACAATCAAATATACGTCAACCAGTATCTTTAAGGTGTTTTAAACTATACCGAAATTTAAAAAAATATCAAGCTATATCTTTCAACAAAATTAAGTTAAGTTTAGAAAAAATTTCCTTGAATTAAATATCATCTTTTACCTTTTACTCCTGTACGGGCGTTAGCGGAGCTCTTCTGAAAGAAGCACGGCCGTTCGCCCCCTACCCTACTCCCTACTCAATCATGTCAAACTCAAATCACCCCAACTGGATCTGTTGTCAATTAGGAGCTAGAGAACATTATGCTATTCCTAGAGCTTTATATCGCCAAGGAAGACTTGAATATTTAATTACAGATACTTGGATATCTTCTTATTCTCCTTTAAATTTATTACCCAAGTCCTTATTAACTAAGTTACGAGAAAGATATCATCCTGAATTAAGATCTGCTCCCGTCAAAGCCTTAAATCATTCTCTAATTACCTGGGAATTATCTCACTGGCGTAAAAATCTCCAAGGGTGGGATAAAATAATTGCTCGTAATTCTTGGTGGCAAGAAGAAGTTTTAAGAGTATTATCTAAAACTAATTATTCAAATAATAATATTACTTTATTTGCTTATAGTTATGCGGCACTAGAGTTGTTTAAGTATGCCAAGTCTCAAGGTTGGAAAACAGTTTTAGGACAAATAGATCCAGGTATAATTGAAGAAAAATTAGTAATTAAAGAAACTCAAAAATATCCCTCCCATCAATCTGATTTGCAACTAGCACCTTTAAAGTATTGGACAGATTGGAGACAAGAATGTACCTTAGCCGATCAAATTATTGTTAATTCAACTTGGTCTAGTCAAGCATTACAACAAACAGGTGTTCCTAATAATAAAATAAAAGTTATACCTTTAGCTTATCAATCATCAGTATCTACAGAAAACTTTAAAAGAAATTATCCCACAAATTTTTCCAATCGACGACCTTTAAAAGTTTTGTTTCTAGGACAAATAATTTTACGCAAAGGTATTAATGCTATCTTTGAAGCTATAGAACTACTAGGCAATAAACCCATCGAATTTTGGTTTGTTGGTCGAGTAAAAATTAACTTACCACGGCACTTAAAACGTCACCCAAAAATCAAATGGGTTGGTACAGTTTCTCGAAGTAAAACTAGCTACTATTATCAACAAGCAGATGTATTTTTATTTCCCACATTTTCTGATGGTTTTGGTCTAACTCAATTAGAAGCCCAAGCTTGGCAATTACCTCTAATTAGTTCACAATTTTGTGGTGCAGTGGTCAAAGATAGAATTAATGGGTTAACATTGCCCAATGTCACAGGCGTTGCGATTGCTAAAGCACTAAATTTTTGTCTTTATAATCCTCAGCAACTCGCCAAATTTTCTCAAGCATCCCATCAAATATTATCGACTTTCAGTTTATCTCAATTAGCTCAAGAACTCCAGCTATTAGATAGTACTGAGAGTATAAAAAAATTTCCTATTTATTATTAAGATGATTCCCTCTAATATTGTTAGAAGACCACACAAAATAGTAACTTCAATCTGGTTAAAACAAGAGTATCCAATTTACCCAATTCTCGGTTTAGCTAGCACAATCGTCGGCACATTTATAGCGATTTTTATCGTTCCAGAAGATACCACTACTCCCGATGCTTTATTTCCCTGTGCTGTAGCGATCGCTTTGGGACTGGCGATCGCTCCTGTAGCTGCTGCTTGTCGTAGTCCCAGAACTCTATTACGTACCGAGCATATCTTGATTCTTTCCCCGATCTACTGGCTCTTGTTAGACTTACTACAACAAGCCTATGCCTTGGAGCGTTTACAGCGTAGCAGTATTGCAGGAACATTTTTTAGTATTGGTTTATTTAGCTCAGGAGTTTGGCTGGCAGCTTTAATGCGTCCTTTACCGATACTCTCATCCTTAGCCAATGCTGCGGATCACCGTTTAAATGCCTCTACTATTTTTAAGCTGATTCTAGTATTTTTTAGTGTTGCCATAATTAAATTTGCCTATCCCACTGGTTTTAATCCTGCTTTGATGTTCTTTCATCTGGGTAGCGATCGCTGGTCTGCACCTTGGGCGAGGGAAACCTTGGGAGGTTGGAATTCCTTTATTGATCACTTAGACTATTTTGGCTATTTATTACCCACACTGACTACTTTACTCGCTATCAGAAGTCGTCGTTTAGATCTGCGGGTTGTCACTGCAATCAGTTTATCTTTTGTCATGACTGCTTTTCTGGCTCAAGCAGGAGGTCGCCGAATTATTGGTGTTGTCTTGGGTGCAGCGATTATTTGTTGGGTGTTGGAGCAACAGAAACTAAAAATTAAACAGATGATTATTGCCCTAGTAAGTGTTGCCTTAATTTTGGGCATTATGCAGTGGATGCTGGAAGTCCGTAATGATGGGTTTCAGGTATTACTCCAAGAAGAACAAAAAGAGTTTCAATATCAACACCTGCACATTGACGATAATTTTCTCCGTCTGACTCAAACCATTACTCTAGTGCCAAGATATTATCCTTACGTCTACGAAAAACAAATTATTTTTACTTTAATTCGTCCTATCCCCAGGGTTTTTTGGCCTAATAAACCAGTCGATCCTGGTTTTGATTTACCTACAGCTTTAGGAGTTGAAGGAGTTTCTCTGAGTTATTCGGTAATTGGAGATTGGTATATTTGTGCAGGTTGGATCGGCGTATTTTTTGGGGGATTAATTTATGGTGGATTTGCCAGAATGATCAGTCAATTATTAATTAGAGATACAAAATCTGCTAGTGCGATCGTCTATAGTCTCTGCGCCATGGCTTTGTTTGCTGGATTTCGCTCCATGTTGGAATTAGTGCTGATGAGTTATGCGGTATTAGCTTGGATGTTTATTTCTTGGCTGATTTTACCCAAAAAGAAAAAGATTTCCTAAGGGCAAGTAGGTGAAATTTAATCAGTGAAGAAGCAATAAATACTTATTACTCATTACTCCTGTACGGGCGAAGGGCCCTTCGCCCCTGGCCTACTTATTACTTATTACTTATCAAGATATGCCCAAACTGCTAGTCATAACCTATATTCCATCCCCCTATCAAGTAGAGCTATTTAATGCGATCGCCGAGTCTAATAGATTCAATCTACAGGTTGCTTATCTTTATGCTCGTTGTGATGTGGCGATCGCTAAACTGTGGCAGCAGTCTAATCTCCAACATTCTTATCTAATTCTGAATGATTGTCCTCAAATTTATCAACAACTCGAACAAGATATTGATTCTAGTGATTTGGTCATTTTTAATTACTATCGTCATCCCCGAATTGGTAAGTTAATCGATCGCTGTATCAATCTCAAGAAACCTTGGTGTTTCTGGGGAGAGCGTCCAGGGTTTAAGCATTCTGGGTTACTTGGTCGGTTATATCGTCGTGGGAAACTGGCTCAATTACATCAGTCATCAGTAGCAATTTGGGGTGTGGGTACATGGGGAGTAGAGCAATATCGTCGAGAATTTGGCAATTATCGTCCCTATTTTAATCTGCCTTATTTTTCCGATCTCAGTCGTTTTCGACCCTCGACCTCTGTAATGAATAATTCTAGTGATAAGCAAAGAGTCTTTTTGTATTCTGGAGCATTAATTAAACGCAAGGGAGTAGATATATTAGCGTCTGCTTTTTGCCGATTAGCAGAGCAATTTAAACACGTACGCTTATACTTGGTTGGAGAAGGAGATTTACGCTCTAATTTAACCCAAAAGCTTGCCAAATATCCGCAACAGGTACAATTTTTTGGGTTTCAACCCTGGGATAAACTGCCACAATACTATCAAAAAGCAGATATTCTCTGTGTTCCTTCCCGATATGATGGTTGGGGATTAGTTGTTCCAGAGGGACTAGCCGCAGGACTACCCGTAATCAGCACTAATCGCACTGGTGCAGCAATTGATTTGATTGAAAATGGTGGCAATGGTTGGGTTATTCCTAGTAACGATCGAGAGTCCCTATATCAAGCTATGTATCAAGCAGTTGCCCTCTCAACTCAAGAGTTAGTCGACTATTCCCAGTCTGCCAGCGATCGCGCCTTAGAACACTCCTTAGCTCATGGTGTCCATCGGTTTGAACAAGCAGCAACCGAGACGATCGAGCAATTTGCCTCTGCCCATTCTCCATATGAAAGTTCTTCACGTTATTCCCTCCCTTAGTCCTACTTTGGGTGGTCCAACTCAGGTAGCCTTGAACATTGTTAAAGCCCTTAGGGGTCAAGGGATTGATGCCGAAATTGTCACCACGAACCAAGATTGTACAGGAGTTTTAGATGTTCCTCTAAATCGACTTGTAGAATATCAAGATGTTCCCGTTTGGTTTTTGCCTGCTTTTGGCTATTCGCTCAAAGAATATTTATTTTCCTCGGCGTTGACCAAGTGGTTATGGCAACATATTAATAAGTATGATATTTTAGACAATCACTATCTATTTTCCTATGCCCCGACTTGTGCAGGAGCGATCGCTCGTTGGAAAAAGATTCCCTACACGGTTCGTACCCAGGGACAATTAGCTCCTTGGGCATTAAAGCAAAGTATCCTCAAAAAACAGCTATATACAGCCATAGTTGAGCGTCATAATTTAAACCAAGCTGCTGCCATCCACTGTACTACCTCTGGGGAAGTCGAAGATTTACGCAAGTTCGGTATTAATACGCCTACAATCACTCTTCCTTTGGGAGTAGAACAACCTGAGAAATTATCAGCGGCTAAATCGGAATTATACCAACTATATAATATTCCTCAAGAGCGACTAATTATTCTATTTTTATCTCGTCTGCACTACAAAAAAAGACCCGATCTTTTAATTAATTCCTTGAGTAAGATAGTCGCCCAAAATCGCAATTTTCATTTAATTATGGCTGGCTCTGGGGAAAAGGATTATATTAATTATCTTCAGCAGTTAGTCCACAAATATGATTTAATTAACCATGTTTCTTTTCCTGGTTTTATAACAGGCAGACAGAAAAATATTCTCCTACAAGGTTCCGATATCTTTGCTTTACCTTCCTACTCTGAGAACTTTGGCATTGCCGTAGCTGAAGCAATGGCAGCGGGGTTACCAGTTATTGTTACGGCTGGGGTACAAATTGCCCCAGAAATAGCAACTGCTCATGCAGGAATAATTATTGAAGGAGAAACAGAACTAACCAATGCCATCACTAAACTTCTAAAATCTACCCAACTGCGATCGCAATTAAGTAAAAATGCTATTGAACTAACTAAAAAAAGATATGCTTGGTCGCCAATTTCTCGTCAACTCAGCTATTTTTATGCTGAAATCATCAACAAATAAAAAGCAAACAGGATAATATTTTATTAATTAAAATAAATTCTATGTTTGAACAACAACCAAAATCCTTACAACAAAAAGTAAAATCCTTAGCCAGTGAAGCCATCAACCAACAAAATCCCTCTGGTTGGTTTGAATCCCTATATGCTGAGGCCGAGGGAGATTCTGCTCAAGTTCCCTGGGCCAAGAATAAAGCTCACCCCTATCTACAAAATTGGTTAGAAACATATCAACCAAGAGCAAACGGTAAGTCTGCCTTGGTTATTGGTTGTGGGTTAGGAGATGATGCGGAAACCTTAGCCAGTCTAGGCTATCAAGTAACAGCTTTTGATATTGCTCCTACCGCTATTGCTTGGTGTAAACAGAGATTTCCCGATTCTTCTGTTACCTATCTGGTAGCAGATTTATTGGCTTTAGCTCTGTTTTGTCACTCTGGGAAAATTTGAGGAATTTGCGTCATTTCAGCCCACGAAAAATCAAGGTTTTGACCCACTCTGACAGAAGAGAGTTAGACCCAGAATGGCAGCATAGTTTCGATTTGGTTTATGAATGTCGTAATATTCAGGCTTTACCTTTAAATGTGCGCTCTCAAGTTATCAAGGCGATCGCTCCTTTGGTATCAAAAAGCGGACAATTATTAATCATTACTCGCCACCGCGATAACAATATCGTACCTGAAGGACCTCCTTGGGCTTTATCGGATACAGAGCTATCTCAGTTTACAGAAGAGGGTTTAAAAGAAATACGTCGTGATAGCTTTTTAGAAGGAGAAAAAGAAAAAATAGAGCAGCTAAGAGTTGAATATAATCGTAAATCTTAGTTAATCACTATTTACCTTAAAGCTCTAAGCTCTAAGCTCTAAGCTCTAAACCTTATTCGCGATCCGTAGGCTAGGGGTCGCCTAATCGCATTGATTAAAAATAGATTAAATCGCACTTAGCTTACAGATTACTTTCTGATAATTTTTCTATTCTGTAAAGAATACCGATACAATATCATCCAGAATTACAATTGGCTTAGGAGTAGTAAGTGATTGCCAACAAGTTTATTTCTAGATTTTGTCTATCTTTAGGTTTAAGCATTGTAATGACTGCTTGTAGCACCCCTACAAATACGTCTGATGGTCAACAAAATAGCAGCACCCTAAAATTACTTTATTGGCAAGCACCAACAATTCTTAATCCTCATCTCTCCACGGGATTTAAAGATGCTGAAGCCAGTCGCATTACCCTTGAGCCTTTAGCTAGTTTTGATAACGAGGGGAACTTAATTCCATTTCTGGCTGCGGAAGTACCTACCAGCGAAAATGGTGGTGTAGCGGTGGATGGAAAATCTGTTACCTGGCAACTCAAACAAGATGTTAAATGGTCTGATGGTCAACCTTTTACGGCACAGGATGTAGTTTTTACCTATCAATTTATTAGTAACCCCAAGGTTGGTGCAACCTCAGCAGGTGCTTATGATTTAGTCGAAAGTGTCGAAGCAATTGACGACTATACAGTCAAAGTTAACTTTAAAGAAGTCAATCCCTCTTGGTCACTGGCTTTCGTCGGTGCAGAAGGGATGATTCTCCCCAAACATATTTATCAATCTTATAACGGGGCAAATGCGAGGGAAGCAGAGGCTAACCTTAAGCCTATTGGGACAGGGGCATATCAGGTAGTAGAATTTAGACCAGGGGATACAGTGATTTATGAACCTAATCCCCAATTTCGGCAGGTAAATGAGTTGGGATTTACCAAAGTTGAACTTAAGGGTGGTGGTGATGCTACTTCTGCCGCCAGGGCAGTATTACAAACAGGAGATGCGGATTTTGCCTATAATCTTCAAGTAGAAGCCCCCATATTAGAAGAACTAGAAGCAGCAGGACAAGGAAAAGTAGTATCTAACTACGGTGCGTTAATGGAACGAATGATTATTAACCACAGCGATCCTAATCAAGTAGCCCCGTCAGGAGAACGTTCTAGTGTCGATTTTCCTCATCCCTTTTTAAGCGATCGCGATGTACGTCAGGCTTTTACCCTTGCAGTAGACAGAGATACTATTGCTCAGCAATTATACGGTGTAACAGGCAAAGCTACCCCTAACTTTTTAGTTGCACCACCAGAATATGTTTCTCCTAACACAAGTTATGAATATAATCCCGAACAAGCTAAGGAATTATTAGATCGAGCTGGTTGGAAAGATACCAACGGTAACGGAATTCGCGATAAAAACGGTACAGAGATGCAAATGGTGTTTCAGACTTCGGTTAACCCTCTGCGTCAGAAAACTCAAACAGTAGTCAAACAGGGATTACAGTCTATTGGCGTGGGAGTCGAACTTAAGAGTATTGACCCTAGCGTTTATTTTTCTAGTGACTCTAGTAACAATGATACGGTAGAACATTTTTATGCCGACTTGCAGATGTATACTACGGGCAATACTGTCCCCGATCCTGGTACATATATGAATTTTATGACTTGTGACCAAATTCCCCAAAAGGCTAATAACTGGTCAGGAGATAATAATTCTCGCTATTGTAATCCTGAATATGACCGTCTGTGGCAGGAAGCTAGTCAAGAGCTAGATCCCGAAAAACGTACCAGATTATTTATCTTAATGAATGATATTTTAATTGAAAATGCAGTAGTGATTCCTCTAGTTCATCGGGCTGATGTTACAGCGTTTAGTAATAGTGTAACTGGTTATGAATTAACTGCTTGGGATATGCGAACTTGGGATATTATGAATTGGAAACGCCAGGAACAGTAACAAGTTATAAGTGATCTTAACAGTTATTCATAACGCCAAACCTCTGAATGACTGCGACGACGACCTATAATTGAAGCAGCAGAGTTAACATCATTTTTGTTGCCTGTAACCAATACCAGATATTTTCCTCGTTGAAATAGTCGCTGAAAAAAACCTTGAGTAATTTGGTTTAAGCCAAATGTCTCTTGCTCAAAGCAATTATAAATATTTAAATTAGAAGACCAAGAATAACGTCTGCAATTACGAGCAATTAAGGTAATCCAATTTGAAGGAAAGCCTGCGTCTTGAAGATCGTCTAATGCTACTTTGGCATCTCGATGGTGTGAAAAAACACCTACTATATGAGATAACTCATTACTATTTTTAGCTATTTTTTTAGCTATTTCTTCTGAGCTTACGGTTCTCGATAATAATGCTTGAGTATTCAAAAACGTTTTCATGGACTGATTGAAAAAAATTATTTAAATATCTCTTTAGATTAGCGCTTAAATATGACCATAAAATGACAAACTTATGGCATTTTTGTAATTGGTTCAATTGATCTTTAAAGCTATGAAAGATAAATTTTGCAAAATATTGCGGGTTATAGTATTAAATTATGCGGCGTCATTTTAAAATCTTACGTTTATTTTGGACTACAGCGATCGCAGCAGAATTAGAATATCGTCTTAATTTCCTAATTGCTACTATTACTAGCATTGCCAATCTAGTAGGCAGTATTTTTGGACTATTTTTGTTCTATCGTACTGGATATACTTTTCAGGGGTGGAGTTGGCCCGAAGCGACTATTGTTTTAGGTTTGTTTACCCTGCTGCAAGGATTTTCAGCTACTTTCTTAGCACCAAATCTCAATAGTATTGTCAAACAAGTAGAACAAGGAACACTAGATTTTGTCTTGCTTAAACCCATTAGTAGCCAGTTTTGGCTTTCTACCAAAACTATCTCTCCTTGGGGGTTACCTGATTTATTTTTTGGCATGATTCTAATTGTCTATGCAGGAACTAATTTAGGTTTAGCTTGGCACAACTACCTAGCTAGTTTAATTCCCCTTGGCTTTGGTATGATCATTCTCTATAGCCTCTGGTTTATTCTGGGCGCAACCAGTATTTGGTTTGTCAAAGTCTATAACGTGACAGAAGTATTACGAGGATTATTAGAAGCAGGACGTTATCCCATGGTTGCCTACCCTGCTGTTTATCGTTTCTTCTTTACTTTTATTGTTCCTGTAGCCTTCTTGACTACTGTTCCTGCTCAAGCAATGCTAGACCGTAGTGAACTAACTTGGATCTTTGGTGCTGCTATTTTAGCTGGCATTCTGTTTAGTTTTTCGCTCTTTTTTTGGCGGTTTGCCCTCCGCTTTTATACCAGTGCTTCTAGTTAACACCGTTTGGATTTAGGTTGACCAAATATCAAGCAACTATTAGACCAAAATCGTATAATTACGAAAACTCATGAGACAAACATGACATGGTTGGAATTGTTATTGTTTCCCACAGTGCTAAGTTAGCCGAAGGGATCAAAGAATTAGCCCAACAAATGATTCAAACTAATGTTCTTTTGGCAATCGCTGCGGGGATAGATGACCCAGTCAATCCCTTTGGTACTGATGCTCTACAAATTCAGGCTGCCATTGAATCGGTGAATGATGGATCGGGCGTAGTGGTTTTAATGGATTTAGGAAGTGCCATCTTGAGTGCGGAAATGGCTTTGGAGTTTCTGCCAGAAGAGGAACGCAAAAAAGTTAGATTATGTGAAGCTCCTCTAGTAGAAGGTGCGATCGCAGCAGTGGTAGAAGCAGCATCTGGTGCATCCTTAGAGCAAGTTGTATCCTCGGCTAGAACTTCTTTAAATGGCAAGACATCCCAATTATCAGGAAGTGACAATTTATTAGGGGAAGAAGAGAGTCAAGAAGATGAAAGAGCGAGCGCAACTCCCGAACAAAGTATTAAACTTACCATCACTAATCATCATGGGCTTCATGCTCGCCCCGCAGCGAAATTAGTCACTACAGCATCTAGTTTTGCTGCTGAAATCAACCTACAAAATCTAACCACCCAAAGTCAAATAGTTAGTGCCAAAAGCATCAATCAAGTAATGCTCTTGGGAGTGCGCCAGGAACATGAAATAGCAGTTAGTGCATCAGGAGAAGACGCAAGCAAAGCTTTGACAGTTTTACAAGAATTAATCGAATCGGGATTTGGCGAATCAACAGATACTTCTCCAACTTCCCCATCTTCCCTATCCTCCCCGTCTCCCCAATCCTCCCCATCTTCCCTATCCTCCCCATCTCCCCAATCCTCCCCATCTCCCCAATCTTCCCCATCCTCTCTAACAGGAATAGCTGCTGCCCCGGGAAAAGCAATCGCACCAATCTTTTTCTATCAACCCACTATCCCAGAAGTTGGTAACGAAACCACAGACAACTTTGACACGGAATGGCAGCAACTACAACAAGCGATCGCTCTCGGCATAAAAGAACTAGAACAGCTTGTCAGGGAAGAAACAGCAGAATCTGCCAGTATCTTTTCTGCTCATCTACTCTATCTAAAAGACCCAGAATTAATTAATAAAACTCGTCAGCTAATTTTTGAGCAGTCTTTAACTGCTGCTACCGCTTGGAAAAGGGCGATCGCGGAATTGGCAGCATCTTATCAAGCTTTGGAAGACTCTTACTTACAGGCTCGTTCTGCTGATGTGGAAGATGTAGGACTGAGAATACTGCGTCTTTTGTTAGGTGTGAAACACCAGTCAATTGACATTCCCCAAGGTGTAATTCTTGCTGCTAATGATTTAACTGTTTCCGAAGTAGCCCAACTAAAATCGGGTCAGGTATTGGGAATTTGCCTTGCTGGTGGTAGTGCCACCGCTCATAGTGCCTTAGTTGCCAGTCAGCTTGGGATACCCATGATAGTCGGGGTAGGTCAAGAATTATTTTCTCTAAAACCTAATACAGAAATAGTGATCGATGGCACAACTGGTCAAATCTGGCTCGACCCCAGTGCGGAACAATGTCAACAAATACAAGCGCAAACTAATCGCCAAGAAGCGATTATGGGAGAAGCAATTACCCTAGATGGTCAAAAAATCCCCGTGTTAGCCAATATTATGGGCTTAAATAACGCTACCTACGCTCTCGAATGGGGTGCGGATGGGGTGGGTTTATTGCGAACTGAATTACTGTATCTAGACCGATCCACACCCCCCACCGAAGCCGAACAACTAAAAATCATTACAGAGATAGGGGAAATTATGGGAGAGCGTCCCTTAACTATTCGTACCCTCGATATTGGTGCAGATAAACCCGTTGACTATCTCGATCTTCCCGCAGAAACCAATCCTGCTTTGGGCTGGCGCGGGATTCGTCAGAGTTTGGATTGTCCCGATCTATTAAAAACTCAATTAAGAGCCATACTGCGAGCCTCTGCACAGCATAAAATCAAACTGATGTTCCCGATGGTGACATCTGTAGGAGAAGTAAGAGCAGCCAAACAGGTAGTCTCGGAAGTTCAAGCAGAATTGAGAGAAAATAAAATTGATTTCGATTCAAAAATCGCGATCGGTATTATGGTGGAAACTCCTGTTGCTGTTGCTATGGCTGACTTGTTGGCAAAGGAAGTAGATTTTTTCAGCATTGGTACTAACGATCTTAGTCAATATATTATGGCAGCAGATCGCACCAACCCCAAAGTTGCAGCCTTAGCCAATGCCTACGAACCTGCGGTACTGCGGATGATTCGCCAAACTGTTGATGCTGCTCATGATGCAGGAATTACCGTCAGCGTCTGCGGTCAATTAGCCAGCGATCCTCAAGCAGTAACGATTTTATTGGGGTTAGGAGTAGATGAATTAAGCGTCAATCCTCCTGCTATACCTGAGATTAAAGCAAAGATTGTTGGTTTGAGTAAGTCGGAGGTACGAGCGATCGCCAATGCTGTATTGCAGTTGGATTCAGCAGTAGCAGTAAGGGAATATGTTTCTAGTATCGATTTGCAGTGTCAGTAGTTAAATAAATAATTTTTGATAAAAATCAGTAAATATACTCTCTATTTTTCAATAATTACAAGCTTAAGGTTGAAATATTAATTGAGTATTTTATCTGATATCTTCTGACATGAAATCTATAAACACACCAAGATTTAATGATCGCACTATTACTTTAGAGTCTTGTTTTAGTATACCTAATATGAAAAAAGCATGGAAAATAGTAAAGGGGGGGATGAGAAAACAAACTTTACTTGACTTACATGATTATTATGATTTTCATAAAAATCAAGATTGTTTGATTAAAATAATTACAACTAAAATTATCAAGGGAGACTATAAGCCTAAGCCTCCTCAAATTATTAGATTAGAAAAAAATATGGAGTTTGTAGACATCTTCAAATTCCCAGTCCAGAAGATGCTTTGGTATTACAAACAATAGTAGAAACTTTATCTCCATTAATTAAAGACGCGCAACCTTCAGAGCGAGCTTACTATAGTAGATCTCATAAACAACCAAAAAAAGAATCAGATATTGATGAAACTTTTCCTTATCCATGGTGGGAATTATGGCCTGCTTTTCAAAAAAGAATTTATGAATTTACATCTACTTTTGATTATGTAGTTGTAACTGATATTGCTAATTATTTTGATAATGTTTCATTAGCTGGTTTAAGAAATGTTATCTCAAGCTATGGTCATTTTGAAGAGTGCTTGCTCGATTTCTTATTTTTCATACTAGAAGCTTTTGTTTGGAGACCTGATTATTTACCTTTAAGTGGATATGGTTTACCTCAAGTTGATTTTGATGCACCAAGATTATTAGCTTTTGCTTTTTTATTTGAAATAGATAAATTTTTAGAGCGAGAAACTTCTGGTAATTTTGTACGCTGGATGGATGATATTGATTTTGGAGTTAATGATATTGAGCAAGCAAAAAAAATTTTAAGAGGGCTAGACGAAATTTTATTGACAAGAGGACTTAGGCTAAATATGGGAAAAACAAAAATTTTATCTTCTTCAGATGCTAGGAAATATTTTTTACCAGATGAAAATCGCTATTTAACGATTATTACAAACAGAATAGATAGGTTAATAGCATCAAAAAATAATATTAAAGAAGAAAAAAGGAAAATAAGATTAAGATTTAAAAAATTTCTCAAAAAGGATAGGGTTGGGCGTTGGGAAAAAATATATGCTAGATATTTTACTATTTCCTGTAAAACAAAAGATATATATTTAGAAAAATACGTTCCAGATCTACTAGATAATCATCCTGGCTTAAGAAACAATATTTATCGCTATTATACTAATTTGGGATATAATAAAAAACGATTTAATCATTTAATTGCCTTTTTTAAAGGCTATCATTGTTCAGATGATAGCTCAATTTTCGCCACTGCTAAAGTTTTTGTTGATTGGCAAATAAAAGCTGGCTCTGCTAGACGACAAGATTTAGTTAATTTAGCTTTTGAAACAGTAGCTAAATCCTTGCCTAACTTCATTGCAAGTCTTTGGTTATTAGCAAAGTATGGTTCTGGTGAAGAATTATTTACTCTCGTTGAAAATAATATTAATAAATGGCATCATTCTAACTTTTTATCAAGACAAGTTGCAGCTATTGTACCTAAAGTTAGAAAAGATAAAATTGATTTTTTAAAAAGAACTTTTACCGAGCATGGACAAGTCGATTCATTAAGAGTCATTGAAAACTTAGATGAATTAAGAAATAATCAATCTTTGTCTAAAGACGTATTATTATATTTAAAACATGGAAGTGACCCAATAAAAGTTTATCCACTTGCTAAATTTCTAATTGTTATTGATATTTTAAACAATCAGACTTTAGATTCTTCCATTAGACAACAATTGCGCAATGAAGTCGTAACAAGAATAAATGACCCAGTTTATATTAAGGAAATTAATTGCATTAAGATATAAAAAAAGAAATTAGTGGATCGCAATACTAAACTATAAACCCTACTGATAAA
This sequence comes from Pleurocapsa sp. MO_192.B19, assembly GCA_030064975.1. GTDB lineage: Bacteria > Cyanobacteriota > Cyanobacteriia > Cyanobacteriales > Xenococcaceae > Waterburya. The sequence goes on along the minus strand of JASJDX010000084.1, from coordinate 98 downwards.
CTGAATACAACACCAAATTGTTATCAGCAAAGAATTTCCATGTCTGCTACAGCCTTGTCTCGTTATGTGGCTCGAAATCCTGAGATTTTAAGCGGAGA
>JASJDX010000083.1 GCA_030064975.1 Pleurocapsa sp. MO_192.B19 | reverse complement strand
TGCGACAAAGGCGATTAAGAAACAAGTAGTTGCAGCTAGGAGTGTAGGGATCATCAAAACACCGAACCAACCGACGTAGACGCGGTTATTGGTGCTAGTGACCCACTGACAGAAATTCTCCCAAGTGCCGCGAGTCTCGCGAGTACTTAGTGTAGTAGTCATATGTGTTTATGATTGCGTGTTATTTAGTTTTCAAGGTTCTAGACTTAGAACAGGATGGGAAACGGGATAAAAAATAATGTGTTTCGCTTCATCCATGTATACAGAATAACTAAGTATTTCTACTTTGTCAAGTTTTGTAACAAAATTCTTGACAATGTTAATGATAAGTCTTGCTTATGAATAATCGCAAGTCCCCGATCGCCTTATAGTAGTTTATGTTTTCCCTATTCAGCTTTTTAGAGTTCTCGTACATCAGCAACTTGACCTTTTACCGCTGCTGCTACAACCATCGCAGGACTCATCAGAAGAGTTCGACCAGTTGATGAACCTTGACGACCTTTAAAATTGCGATTAGAAGAAGAGGCACTAATTTGATCGCCTTCTAGCTTGTCGGGGTTCATTGCCAAACACATCGAACAGCCTGGTTCACGCCATTCAAATCCAGCTTGTTCAAAAATTTTATGTAAGCCTTCGGCTTCGGCTTCTTGTTTCACTCTTTCTGAACCAGGAACTACAAAAGCTTTAACTCCTGATGCCACGTGATGTCCTTGAGCTACTTTTGCAGCTTCGCGAAGGTCGCTAATCCTACCATTAGTGCAACTACCAATAAAGCAGACATCAATTTTTGTCCCTTTAATGTGTTTCCCTGGAGTTAATTTCATGTAGCTATAAGCCTCTTGGGCGATCGCGCGATCGCTCTGAGGTAAGTCATCAGCAACGGGAATAGTTTCGCTAATTCCCAATCCCTGTCCTGGGGTAATTCCCCAAGTTACGGTAGGTTCAATCTCAGCAGCATCAAAAGTCACCACATCATCATAGACAGCATCATCATCACTACGAATACTCTGCCACCACTCGACTGCTTTGTCCCAACCTTCTCCTTTAGGCGCAAAATCTCTACCTTTGAGATAGGCAAAAGTAGTCTCATCGGGGTTTACATAACCGCAACGCGCCCCACCCTCAATAGACATATTACAAACGGTCATCCTTTCTTCCATGCTCATCGCTTCAAAAGTAGAACCTGCAAACTCATAGGCATAACCTACGCCACCTTTAACACCCAGTTTACGAATAATATGCAGAATTACATCTTTAGCAAAAACACCATGGGGGAGTTTGCCGTTTATTTCAATTTTACGGACTTTGAGTTTTGCTAGGGCCAGGGTTTGGGAAGCCAAAACATCCCTAACTTGAGAAGTTCCAATACCAAAAGCGATCGCGCCAAATGCTCCATGAGTCGAAGTGTGAGAGTCTCCACAGGCAACAGTCATCCCAGGTTGAGTTAAACCCTGTTCTGGAGCAATGACGTGTACTATTCCTTGATTACCAGAACCAACATTATAAAATCTGATGCCATAGTCCTGAGTATTTTGTTCCAATGCTTGCATCATTTCTTCTGCTAACACATCAGCAAAAGGACGAGCTTGGTTTTCGGTGGGGACAATGTGATCTACCGTAGCGACTGTTCTTTCTGGAAATAATACTTTAAGATTTCTTTCCCGCAGCATAGCAAAAGCTTGGGGACTTGTTACTTCATGGATTAAATGTAAACCAATAAATAGTTGAGTTTGACCAGAAGGTAATGTTTCAACAGTGTGTAAATCCCAAACTTTATCAAATAATGTTCCCTTACTCATATAACCAATTGCTGCTGATGTAGCTCTATAAAGTATCTGTGGTCTATTTTACATTTTTTGTCTTGAGTGGAGCTTAAGTTCCAATTTTGTTCCAATATTAGTTTTAATTTTAATTATCTGAGCTGTAGAGAATTAGTATAATTGTATAATTTCTTTTGTATTACCTTAAAAGTATTTTATAATAGGTGACTTGTGCTAAGGAAAAATAAAGATGAGTCTTAAAGAAAGAATTGGAGAAGACATCAAAACGGCAATGAAAGCCAAAGACAAAGTTCGTCTACAAACTGTACGCAGCATCAAAAAAGCAATCTTAGATAAAGAAGTAGAAGTACGCCCCAAAGGTCAGGATAGTCTTACTGAAGAACAAGAAATAGAATTACTGTCCCAACAGGCAAAACAACGACGTGATTCTATTGAACAGTTTCGGAATGCAGGAAGAGACGATTTAGCCACTAAAGAAAGCCAAGAATTAGCCATTATCGAAACCTATCTACCCGAACAAGTAAGTGATAGTGAATTAGAAGCAATCATTGATGAGATTATTGCCACTTCTGGTGCAGCATCAGTCAAAGACTTAGGTAAGGTAATGGGTCCAGCGATGAAACAGCTAAAAGGTAAAGCTGATGGCAAAAAAATCCAGGCATTAGTTAAAAGTAAGCTTTCGTAGTTGAATTTTGAAGTTATTCAGCAAGTTAGTTGTCAGTTGTAGCTAATTGACACCAATATTGAGTAAGAGGGTTTGGCAACGTCAAACCCCAAGCAAAATGAATTTTTAGGCTTTTGGTTTAAGATAAACCAGAGCTTGTCGCCAAATAATGGTTTGCTGATTGTAATGATCTACTACACAGACAGAATCTGCATCCTGCCAGATAATTTTGCCGACGACGAGATCGTCGGTAACTAATTTTAGTTCTATTTCTTGATTGTCTTTGATATAATTTTGGACTTGTCTTACGCCAGGCAAAGAAGTATCAAATTCAGTCATATTTTTAGTTCTTGTTGATATAGAGGAAAATCAAAGATGGTAATCGAGTTTAGCAAATACCAAGGATTGGGCAATGATTTTATTTTGATCGATAATCGTCATTTTGCCGAGCCTCTGATTACTCCCGAACAAGCAATCAAAATGTGCGATCGCCATTTTGGCATTGGTGCTGATGGTGTGATTTTTGCCTTGCCAGGACAAGAAGATACAGAATACACCATGAGAATTTATAATTCAGACGGTTCCGAGCCAGAAATGTGTGGCAATGGCATACGCTGTCTAGCTAAGTTTATCGCCGATCTTGAAGGAAACTCAGAAGTTAATAAATCTTACAGAATTCATACTCTGGCTGGGGTAATTATTCCCAAATTAGAAACTAATGGGGAGGTTACTGTAGATATGGGAAAACCACAATTAGCAGCAGCAGAGATTCCTACTACTCTTGATTCTGTAGGCGATAAAGTTGTTGCCCAACCTTTAGAAGTTGCCGATCGCACTTGGTCAGTTACAGCCGTTAGTATGGGTAATCCTCACTGTATCACTTTTGTAGAAGATAGCGAAGCGATCGCTCTAGAACAAATAGGACCTTTGTTTGAACATCATTCAGCCTTTCCTCAGCGTACCAATACTGAGTTTATTCAGGTAGTAAAATCAGATTATATTAAAATGCGTGTCTGGGAAAGGGGTGCAGGAATTACCTTAGCTTGTGGTACTGGTGCTTGTGCTTCTGTCGTAGCGGGAGTCTTAAATGATAAATGCGATCGCTCCTGCACTGTAGAATTGCCTGGGGGATGTTTGCAAATCAACTGGTCGTCAGCAGATGACAAAGTTTACATGACAGGGCCTGCCAATGAAGTATTTAAAGGTAAGTATTAAGAGAATATATCAGTATCTTACCTTCATTAATAGTTCTGAGCTATCTCTTGCTTTAGCTACGGAGTCGAGCATGCTGCCATAAATTACGGGAGCATCCTTTTGTTGCTTCATCTATCTCGTTGAAGCTAGAAGCTGTGGTAGATTTTCTAGTTTTTATTGATAATTTATTTTTAATAGCTATTGACTATTGACTTAATGTTTTGTGTGTAGTTGCCTAATTCGATCAAAGCTATATATGTATTACGTTTGAGAAAAATACTAGACTTAATTCACCATCAACAAAAAAAACCCACTGCTTATTTTTTAAGAGTGGGATATTAGGAAGAAGGATACCACAAAACACACAAAGTTTATAATTCACAGGCAATCTAAAACAGCTAAAAAATCTTGATCTCAGCAAGTATATTTATAGCTTTATAATAATCTTTATTAAATAACCTAGTAGAATTACTTTTCTCTTATTTACCATTATAAACATATTTAGTTGAAAATATCTAGTCAATTTATTATCTTCATCAAACTATTAAAAAAGTCATATAAAACGACAGTCATAATAGCTGAAATAAACATTAATTAGGGTTTGACCCAGGGGAGGATTTTACTATAAAACAATACTCAATATTGTATTGATTCATACTTGTTATATGCCGAAAGTACTGTTATCAATAGCCATGAGAGATATAAAGCGATCACAAAAAACCCAAAATACAGATATCAGTAATATTTTTTAACCGTGATTTAGCTAGTTGATATAATTATCTTAACTTTATAAAGATGCTTCACAAGTACAATAAAATTATGACTGAAGAGTAATCTATGTATATTATATTGTTGTTTTTTCAGGCTAATTAACTAAGAAATAGTTGATTATACTGATAAATTAGATCGCGCTACTATAGACATATTAATAACCTTAAATAGGCTTTAAATAGATTCTCGTCCGCCAATAAATTAAAATAGTTAATCAAATCAATGAAAATTGGTAAACTAGCGTTGGCGATCCTGGCAATTTTTACATCAATCGCTATTTATTGTTTCTCCATGACTTTTGCTTCAGAAAAACAGCCAATAAACTGGCAAAAAGACTCATTATTAAGCGATCCTTTTCTACAATTACCTACTGAAACAAGCATAAATATCGTTTGGTTTACTGAATTTGAAGGAGAGCGTAATGTAGTTAAATACGGGACACAATTAAGACAACAAGCCGAAGCAAACACCAAGAAACTAAATCGAGTTCGTGAAGATCGAGATTCTCAATTAGGCAGTCCTCCTGCTGAATCTACCCCCAGAGATATTTGGCGACATGAGGCGACTGTTGAAGGTTTAACTCCCAATCAACGTCTGCCTTATCAGGTAGTAAGCACTAGAGGGCAACAAACCCTGAGTAGTAATGTATTTACCCTTGCCAGTAACCCAACTACGGAAACAGCACTCAAAATTCTGCTGACTTCCGATCATCAGTTAATGCCGATGACTGCGGCAAATTTAGAAAAAGTTGTGGCAACCGTAGGTCAAGTAGATGGGGTATTCTTTCCTGGAGATTTAATAAATATTCCAGATCGTGCTTCGGAATGGTTTGACGATAATCGTGGTGGGGCATTTTTCCCTAGCTTACAGGGACGGGCTAACTACGAACTAGAACACAACGGGATTAAAACTATCTACCACGGAGGAGAAATAATTCAACACGCCCCTCTATTTACTTCGGTGGGCAATCATGAAGTTATGGGACGATTCTCCCCTAAAATTAATCTCAAACAAGCATTTAGTAATCCTATACCTCGTAAAGTAGCAACAAAGTTTTATCAGCAAATTGCTACACAAATCAATCCCACACAAGATTCTCAAGTAAAAGCCAACTGGATTAAAAATAATTCTTTTAACAGCGATACCTATGAAGAGATTTTTAGCTTACCCCAAAGCAAAACTGGAGGAAAACGTTATTATGCTACCACTTTTGGTGATATTAGATTAATTTCTTTATATGCAACCAATATTTGGCGTAGTCCTACTTTAGAAGCAGATGCTCAAGGTAGATACAAAGAAAGTGTTACAGATTTAGATAACCCAGAAGCCTGGGGTTATGGACAACATATTTTTGAACCAATAGCCAAAGGTAGTCCTCAATATGAATGGCTCAAACAAGAATTACAGAGTGAAGCTTACCAACAAGCTAAATACAAAATAGTTATGCTGCATCATCCTCCCCATACTTTGGGAGGTAACATTGTCCCGCCTTATACCAATCCGCAGCCAAAACTATCCTATACAGAAGATGGCGAGCTGCAATCGCGATATTATGAATATCCCATTGAAGATGACTATATTATCCGTGATTTAATTCCTCTTCTAGAATCAGCAGAAGTACAATTAGTTTATTATGGGCATTCCCATCTCTGGAATCGGTTTCAAAGTGCTTCGGGGATGCACTTTTTGGAATCTTCCAATGTTGGTAATAGTTATGGCGCCCATCTGGGAGACAATAAACGACCAATTCCTCCCTATAGTCCACAAAATTACGCTGCAACGGGTAATCCCAATGGTTTAGACCCTATTATGCCCAACATCGCTCCTCTAATTGATGAATCTGGACAACCTTTACCCTACATCGCTAGTAACGACATTACCGTCTTTAGTATTTTTGATACTCAAACAGGAACAGTGAGTAGCTACCGATATGATACTCGTCATCCCAATTCAGCAGTGATTAAATTTGATGAGTTTAAGCTGAAGGAATAACCGAGTTATATTGAGTTATTTGTTTTATTTGTTTTAGTTTTCAGTAGTTACATCTTCCACGGGACGGACAATCGCCTCCGAATTATTTTGGGGTTGAAAAATCGCCTCCAGACTCTTTTCTAAAGTTTCTGCCATCACAATTTGATTTTCATAAACTACGATTACTCTAGCTAAAGTGGGTAGGCTGTTTTGCTCCGCCTCAATGTATAAAGGCTCAACGTATAATAGTGATTGTTCAATGGGAATAATCAGTAAGTTTCCTTGAATCGCCCGCGATCCTTCCCGATTCCAGAGAGAGATCTGTTGGGAAATTACGGGATCTTGGTTAATTAAAGCTTCTATTTGATTGGGACCATAAATCAGCCTTTGCTTGGGAAATTTATAGAGTAGTAGTTTGCCGTATTCTGCGCCGTCGGATCTCGCTGCTAACCAAGCGATCAAGTTAGGACGACTGGTAGGAGTATAGGGATGCAACAAAATAAATTCTTCTTGGGTAGCGGTGGGTAGCTTCATGATTAGGTAATAGGGGGCTACCCGCTGGAATTCTGTGCCATATATTTCTTTGGGGATTTGCCACTGATCCTCGCGATTGTAAAATACCTGAGGATCGGTCATGTGATAGGTAAGCAACCTTTCTGACTGGATACTAAATAAGTCTTCAGGATAGCGAATGTGACGACGCAATTCTAAAGGCATAGCTGTTAGGGGTTTAAATAGCTGCGGGAAAACTTTGTCCCAAGTTTGAATCATGGGATCTTCAGCATCAGCAATGTAAAAATCTACCTTGCCATTGTAAGCATCTACTACTACTTTGACGGAGTTACGGAGATAGTTAAATTGATTTGTCCCTGGATCGGAATAGGGATAGCGATCGCTGGTAATATAAGCATCAATGATCCAATAAAGGTTTTCTTGGCGGTTAGTTTCTGCGGCTACTATATAGGGATCTTGGTCATAATTGAGAAAAGGTGCAATCTCTTGTACTCTTCTTTTGATATTGCGCCTGAACAATAACTTAGTATCAGCAGTAAAGTTTTGCGCGAATAGCATTTGCCAATCTTTAAGATATTCGGCAAACAATACCCGTCGGAAGTAGTTACCAATTTTAATTCCTCCCTTGCCATCGTAGGTGTTATATACATTTTCCTCCCCACTAGGAAAATCTAATTCCTTGACTTTGGTAGAAGTCATGATGTGGGGGTTAGTTAACTCACCGTAATAAATACGGGGTTTGCCAATGGGGATACTTCGGCGAATTATTTCATCAGATACTGTTAATGTGCCTGATTCTCTGCTTCCTGTACCGATATCTTTAACGTAGTAGTAAGGTAAACCGCCCTCGGCGACTCGATTAACTGGAGAGAGGGTAAAACCATAACCGTGAGTATAAATGAGATGCTCGTTCACCCAGGTTTTAGCAATATCTATGACTTGTCCATAATCTAATTCCCGCGCCGCAATAATTACCTGTTGTTTATCGCCATCTTCTGTTTGGTCGTTATCATTGAGAATATAGCGATCGATATCGGCATCGCGAAATCGATAATATGGGCGAATTTGCTGTAGTTGGCGGTTAGTTTGTAGGATGGGACGAGTATCCCACAGGCGAATATTTTTAATGGTTAAATCGTTATTTTGTAAGTCCTGAGCAGTTAATTCTCCCCGGGGATTAAATGTTTCTGACTCTATATTATCGAGGTTAAATGCTTTGCGCGTCATAGCAATACTACGCTCAATATAAGGTCTTTCTTTAACCAATTCATTGGGTTGCACCACTAGACGCTGTACCGTCGCGCTAGAAAAATTACTAATAGACAAGACAAATAAATAAATCATAAAGGGCAAAATAAACAAGATAATTCTTTTTACTTTGCGCTTTCTTGCCTGTAAATTATGATAGCCAGTCAAGCCTTTATACAGTAACCAAATAGCACTAATGACTGCCACAATAGTCAAACATATTTCTATAGGTAACTGAACTGTAATATTAGTATATCCCGCACCATAAACTATCCCGCGAGAACTATAAAGTAAATCAAACCGATTAAGCCAATGTTGATAAGCTAAACTTGCCATCACCACTGCTCCTAAAAAGGAAAGATGACGAATTTGAATTCGAGAAAAACCAGGAAAACGACCTTCAGAAAGACTATTACCTGATAATAAATAAAATAAAGCACAAGATATTAAACTACAGCAAGATAAGCCAATCAACCAAGATTCAACTAAATGCCATAAAGGAAAATAAAAAATATAAAAACTGATATCTTTGTGAAATTGTGGGTCAGTAAAATTAAAACTAGAAGGATGTAAAAAGCGTAGAACTGTTGCCCAATTTCCTGCCCAAATAAAACCAAAAATAATACTAACTAAAGTAGCGATCGCTCTCAAACCAATTTGAGGTTGCCACAACAAGCAAGCCACAACTATTACTACTATAATTAACTGACGCAGATAGCTAATTATAAAACCTGTAATATTAGCGAAATTAAAGATGTCTAAGGGAGGTTTTAAACTAGAAGCAATTTTGGGTAAGGGATAGCTAGTGTCCCAAATCGATAAGGCAACTTCGGTATAGTGAAAAAGTATATAAGTAAGAGCTATACATCCAGCGATCGCAGCTAGTAATAATAAAGGTAATTTTAAGCGGGGAGAATAAGTCTTTTGATCCCAATAGTGTTTAACAGGTAGTTTTTGTTCCAGACTAATTTTATCAGACCCTTGAGCAACCAATTGCTTTTGCTGGGGCAGGTAAGGAATTCCCGCATCATACCATGCCTCTTGTGGTAACCATTGCCATTGCCAACGATCTGCTAACCACAGGTTGATCCCCAGAAACAGCCCAGAGATATTACAAATCAAAAACCACAACCCATACTGACTCTGGAGACGGATGAGGAATGCGGAGAGATAGCCAACTTCCTTAAACCAGAGTATTTCCGCAAATAACCGCGCAGTTATCTCAAAAATAAGCCATAATCCTAATATAATTGCAACTGAACCTAAGATTGATTGATAAAGACGTTTCATTTAGGATTACCATACAAAGTATAGGGCGGGTGACGATAGACGACTTCTAAATTTAACTGGTGTTTACTCTTAGTCACTATATAGTTAGCATCATACTTACTCATTAATTGTTTAACCTGTGCTGTTGTTAAATTGTTATATCCTTGCTCTAATATTTTTTGGGTTTTTTGTTTACTTACTTTGCCACTGGCGACATAAGCACCCAATATATGATTACCGCTAAGATCATCCCAACGCTGATACTGTTCAATGATTGCTGCTTTGGTTTGGGGTAATAGTTTAAATTTAGCAATTGTTGATCGCTCGGTTAACCAAGAGAAGTTTGTTTGCTCTACAGGAGAAGAAATAATGACCGCATCTTGGGGTGTATGGTTGCGTATCCAAGTAGTCATAGTCTTCCACTCTGGAGTAACATTCTGTTGTTTGGCAGGAAAATTGGCTAAGTCTAATACTTGTTGAGTAAAAAAAATACTCTGAAAACCAATAGCACAATATAACAAGGTAATACAGTAAGAAGACTTTAAACCTTGATGGTTTGAATTCCAGCCATGTTCGACTAAACATACTCCTAAAAAACAAGTAGCAAAAGGCAGCATCACATCCCCAAAACGAAACGGATAGTACTGCAACCATTGTCCTTGAGTATCCCAAGGAGCGATCGCTATGCCGATTATAAATGGAATTAAACTAATTAAGGCAAATTCTCCTAATTCTTGGCGATTAGTGTCTATTGGCAAAAAATATTTACGGTTCTGAGCTTGTTTTTTTAATAAATACATACTCACCAATAAAATTAACAAATAGACAGCGGGGGCGATCCATAGCCAACCCCAAGATAGAGGATTGAGGTGATGAGAAAGACGGAGAAAGACATAGATGTAAGAAGGTTTGATTATACTGTCGGGGACAGGTTCGGATAATTGCCCAATAACAGGAATTATGGCCCAACAACTCCCTAAAATATAGGTGATTAATAATAAAATTGCTTTCTTAAATCGAGGAAAACGAGTTGGGTAACGTAGACATACCCAAGCAACTGTAGTCAGAAATGCCCACCCACCTACTAAAATATGAAAGGAAGTAGCCCATCCTAATAGCAATATTACCAAAAAATACGACCTAGCTAGCAAAAGAGGAATCGCAATTAAAATCAAACCATAGGCGATCGCTTTGGCTTCAAATCCACCAATCATCCATTCATAGGCGATCGCTCCTTGTTTATAGCCTTCTTCTACTCCACAAAACAATGCTGTCGCTAATAAGACAAAGGGCATACTTAAGCCTAATTTTTGTCCTAGCAATACAATTCCAATGGCAGATAAAAAATAACAAAACAGACGACCAATAATTGAAGTTGCTAAAAAACCCCAATGAGTAGTTAACCAACCAGCTAAAATTTGAAATAACCATCGATAACCCGCCCGACGATCTAAATACCAGTCATTAGGTAACCAATCAGGATCGGCAAAGTGTCTTGCTAGAGGTAAGACATCAATTTCATTCCAGCCACCACTACCCATATTGCGCAATAGCACCAGCCTAAAGGCAATAAAGACTGTTACTATTACCACCTGCCAAAATATCTGAGGCAGAATAAATAAGTTGCGACTAGCCATTAATTAAACTCAACTTGAACTTAAAGTTGTCTTATGAAGATTATTAGAAACAAAAGCGATCGGCAATTAACAATTAATAGTTAATAATTAATAATTAAATTAATAATTAGCAATTTTGCCAGAGTTGAGCAACATCAAACCAGTTAACCAGATTAATCCCATTACCCCAGCGATGGGATTACCATCAATACCTGTAACCCAGACAGGAACTTGATTAGTGTATTTAATTAGCTCGCCAACATTAACAATATAATATCCCCAGACTAAACCAGCGTGGATGCCGATACAGATACCCAGGCGATCGTTATGCCGATATTTAGCTAAGATTAAAGTTATACCCAGCAACATCAAGGCAGGAAAAGTAACCGCCGTGCGAATTATCTCCTCGATTGGTTTAATAAAATGAGCCAAAGCAAACGTAGTAGCACCAATCCATAAACAATTTTGTTTATTATAATTTCGCCGTAATTCGTCTAGTAACCAACCACGAAATAACAATTCTTCCGCTAACCCAATTCCCAAAGCACTAAACAAACCCTCGGCAAAAATTTTTAGCAAACTAACTGAAGGAGTGACAACCTCAATCCATCCCAGCAATCCTTCAACAATAAATAAGCACAAGCAAAACCAAAAACCAATTGCTAAACCCTGAAAAAACTCCTGTCTATTTCTAGCAGTTCTTACCAAACCATAGCGGGCAAAAATATTCGTTTCTTGGTAAACTACTTTGCCCCAAAATTGCCACAAAAATAGCAATTCCACAAATAGTAAAGCCATTGTCACAATACTGGCTAAATTACTATCATGACGCAGCAGCCAATAAATCGGAATTGCCAAGGGCAACCATAAAATAGACAAAACACCAATGAAAATCAATAATCTCACTGGTGCTGGTAATTTTGCTAATCTTTGTAAATCCAAGACAATTGACAATTAACCCTTAACTTTTAATGAGCGACAACCTTTAATGAGCGACAAATTTCACCATAACATTGCTCAGGCTTGCCAATTACTCATCAGGTTCAATAGTGCTAGTCAACCCATGATTACAAAGAGTTTCACAATAAAATTCTGCGTGTTCTAATGCACAGGTAATAACTAAGCCAATACCATTGTTATGAGTTTCCATCATAATATTAACTGCTTGGGGTTGAGTCATTCCAGCAATAGTCTGCATTAAAACCTGCACCACATACTCCATCGAGTTAAAATCATCGTTGTGGAGTAAAACTTTATAGCGGGGTGCGTGTTTGCGTACAGTTGAAGTTGAACTTTTATCAATTACAGAAGTTCCTAGGGACACCAATTTTCTCCTTTGAAATTTCTTTTACTTTTAAATTACTAACTAATTATTCCCAATGTAATGATTTATCTGGGGATTAAATAGCATATAACTGCCCATTTTTGAGCGGCACAGAAGCCTCGATGCATCCAAGCTTCCGCCGTCCGCTGCTGACAGCTAAATCAACCTTGGGGTATAGCTTTTAAGCAATCACAATTTATATGTATCACTTTCCTCAATACCCAATTTTACTGCGAGCTAAAAAGATCTGAACTAGATATTAGATTTACCAAACTTATTAATTAAATTTTTCAATTTTGATTCATTATGCTTGGTTGCAGTAGAACAAAGATTGAAATTACTTACTGTTAAGATAACTCAAGCTGAGGTAAACTGTACAATAAGAAAGTTAATATAAATTAATAATAACAACTCTAATTTAATATTTGACGATGCCGTTAACTTCTCCGCCTATCATGCAATCTTTTCCTGGCACATATTGGCAGTGGCAGGGTAACTCCATTTACTATGTTTGTGCTGGAGAACAGCAGTCTAATAAACCTCCATTGCTATTAGTACATGGTTTTGGGGCATCTACCGACCATTGGCGCAAAAATATTTCTGAGTTACAAGAACAGTTTCAGGTTTGGGTGATCGATCTTTTAGGTTTTGGACGCTCGGCTAAACCTAATCAAGAATATAGTGGTAATCTTTGGCGAGAACAACTAAATGATTTTATTACTGAAGTAATTGGTAAACCTGCAGTATTAGCGGGGAATTCTCTGGGTGGATATGCTTCTCTTTGTGTCGCAGCAGCATATCCCGAATCTACAGCAGGATTAATTTTACTCAACAGTGCTGGACCTTTTACCGATACTGAAACAAATACCGAGCAAAAATCTAGACCAAATTTAGTTGGTAAGTTAATGCGCTCAATTCTCTTACAGCGTTGGGCAAGTTTTTTATTATTTCAGTATGTACGTCGTCGTTCAGTAATTCGTAAAACTTTGAATAAAGTTTACTCTGATCCCAGTGCGGTTACCGACCAACTAGTAGAAGATATCTATCGTCCTTCCTGTGATGTTGGTGCAGCAGATGTGTTTAATTCCGTGTTTAAAACTCCTCAGGGAGAAAAAGTAGATGTGCTGTTAGGTCAAATGCAGTGTCCTTTACTAATTTTGTGGGGGGAGAACGATCCCTGGATCAATGCTAGAGATAGGGGAATCAAATTTCGCCAATATTATCCCCAGCTAACAGAGTATTATTTAAAGGCTGGTCATTGTCCACATGATGAAATTCCTGGACAAGTCAATACCCTAATAACTGAGTGGGTTTTAGCTCAGGGTAAGCTAAAATCATAATTGCTGTCTTCTTAATAATTTGTTACAAGGTAAGAGTAACTCTATCTATAGCTCTATGTTTGGTGGATTTGTTGGTTTTGGTAATAATAAAGGCGGAGATTGGGGCGAGAACCTGATTAATACTGTCGCAAGCAACACAATCCGTCACTTGTTTACTCGTAGTGAGTCAGTAGAAGTAGCGGTAAAATGTAATCCTTCTAGTAAGCTACTACAGGGTACAATCGACAGCTTCAAAATGAGTGGTCGTGGCTTGGTAATACGTCGGCAATTTCGCTCAGAAGAGATGTCTTTTGAAACTGATGCCGTTGCTATAGACTTTGGTTCAGCAGTTAAAGGACAAATTGCCCTCAAGCAGCCTACTCAGGCGATCGCCAAGGTAAAGTTATCTGAAGCAGATATTAATAAGTCTTTTGAGGCAGAATTAGTCAGAAAACGTTTAGAAAATCTAACTCCTGATGGCTTAACGGCAATATCTGGGGGAAAACCAGTTTCTTTTACTGATATGGAAGTGCAACTGTTGCCAGAAAACAAGGTTAAGCTAACAGCCAAAGCCAGTTGGGAGGATACCACTGTTCCTGTAAGTCTTAGCTGTGTTTTAGGCATTGCTAAACGGAGAAGAGTTCAATTTGAAAATATTCAGTTTGAGTCAGGAGATATTCCCGCCGAGTTACAAGACATCTCCCAGGAGTTAACCACCGCCTTAGGAGAGATTTTGAATGAAATGGTAGATTTAGACCGTTTTAATCTAGATGGAGTAAAACTACGTCTCAATCGTTTAGAAACAGAAGGTAAGATTCTACTGTTTAGCGGATATGCTCAAATAGAAAGAGTACCTCAAACAGGTTAGTTTGAATTAACCTAGAGAGGAAACCCTGGAGTTCAAATAACAAGCGATTAGGCGACTCCTAGCCTACGGATAGCGTTAATCTTGTCACTGAAGTTGTAGGGAAATATTTTGCATTTCCCACCAAACGATATCATTATCGAACTGATCGGCAGCCATCACATCTAAATCCCCATCACTGTCTACATCTGCAACATAAGAACCGTAAGGACCATCGACATCACCAGCAACACTGGAAATTCGACGCTTTGTAAACAGTCTATCGAAAATTAGTAGAAGATTTTCCCCAGCTAGAAATTGCTCTGGCGTGGCTAAAAGAAGATATGTCTCCAACTATACTAAAGTTTATTGAGAGTTGCTGTGATTTTTTGCCGCAGACAGTTCCTTAAATCCAATTCAAATCCAAGCCGATCAGCTGATCGGCTAATTTTTTGTTGAGATTGATTTACCAAAGAAAGATAAACTTGAGATTATACTAAATCTTGTTTGATTGAGTACACAGGTTATTTTCTGGTTGTCGGTCAAGCTTTTTAAAAGTAAATTTATCTCCAGAATGATTTTAATCCAATTACTAAAATCCTTACTTTCTCAGTACAAGAATCGCTTTATATTCCTGCTGGGGAATCTCTCGCAGTTAAGCCAAACTATAACTAAACTCTCTGTTGTCAGCTTATTGATCTTGGTAACTAGTTTTTCAGCTTGGTGGACATCTCCTGCTTTAGCTACCATTAATGACGATCGCTATGAGGGAAATATTTTTGTCTTATTTGGAGGTAATGGTTCGTTAGTTCCCCCTCGTATGGATTTACCAACCTCTTTGAAACGAGAAAAACCTGCTATTTTAGTATTTTATGTTGATGATAGTAGTGACTGTAAACAATTTTCTGGCCTGGTAACTCGTATTCAAGAATTTTATGGACGGGCAGCGAGTATTATTCCTGTAAGCGTTGATTCTTTTGTCGATCGAGAGCAATACACTGCTGAAGAACCAGCCTATTACTATAGTGGTGTAGTACCCGAAACCGTCATTCTCGATCAAAAAGGCAAAGTCGTTTATGATGGAAAAGGACAAGTACCCTACGAAGAAATAGATGATATATTGCGTGAAGTATTTGATTTATTACCACGCTCAGAATCTCAGGTATTAAAACGCCGTTCCTTCAATGAATTTAATTCAGGAATGACTCAGTAAATGAATGTGGCAACCAAGATTGTTGCTCAGAAATTTACCTATTTATCTGCATAATATTGACTAACAAACATAATACCCATCAACACTACTGCACTATTTCAGTCCAGGGAAGAAAGATGAAACTACCAAGTTTAAAATATCAATTAGGGGTAACCGCTTTAGCGATCGCCAGTTGTCTAACTGCAATTGTACCTTCTGGTTTGGTTCAAGCTCAGACTCAGCGGGGTTTTAAATGTGACACTAGCTCTAATATTCCCACCACCGTGTATCATAATGCTCAGGGAGGACAAGAACCATGGATTAAGTGGGTTTCAGATCATTTTGCGGGTTCTGAATGGAATCCCCTATTTCGTTGTAAAACAGTCAGTCAACGTCTGGAAGAATATAGACGCAACGGCCAACTTAAATATGTCACTTTGGGAATGCAGAATAATCAGCAAGTAATCTGTGTTGCTAGCTATGATAATGGTCCGTGTGAAGGTATTGTTTATACCCTTCGACCAGGACAAGATGGTGTTGCTGCTTTGAATAACTTGTTTGCTTGGGGAAGTGGACAACAGAATTTAGAGCCTAATTACGAGTCTTCAACCACAATTCCCTATATTAATGTGCAAGACAGGTTAAATGAAAATGCAAGCAATTAATTGTCTGGGGCAAATATCTTCAATTAATTACAGACTTTAATCAGCGTCTTGATGATGAAAGATGGCAATCTTGGC
This sequence comes from Pleurocapsa sp. MO_192.B19, assembly GCA_030064975.1. Classification (GTDB taxonomy): domain Bacteria; phylum Cyanobacteriota; class Cyanobacteriia; order Cyanobacteriales; family Xenococcaceae; genus Waterburya. The sequence continues at coordinate 2,717 of JASJDX010000083.1, read as the reverse complement.
GGGAAACTTATATTTAAGCTGGCTATATTTTCTGTCAGTGTGATTGGTGGAGCGATCGCCGTAGGGACGATTAAACTTCCCCTGCGCTATAGGATTGAAATTTTGTCTGGTGGCATCAACTGGGATACTGTCACTTCTGCAATAGCCCAAGAAGTACAAACTCAGAATGCTAATCCTGAAGCCAATCCCAACAGCAAAATTTACCAACTATTTCAATCGTCAACGGTTCGGGTTGTCAAACCTGACTCTGCTGGTTCGGGGGTAATTATTAATCGCGAGGGCAATACATACTCAGTGTTAACCAACTGGCACGTAGTTGACTCCCATAATCCTCTGATATTAACTGCCGATGATGAAAAACATCAGCTAGTAAAGCCTCCCCAACAACTAGGAGATGCAGACTTAGCTTTGCTTCAGTTTCATAGCGAAGTAGAATATCCTCCTGCCCAAATTGAGACAACAATGCCTCAAATTGGAGATAAAGTATATGCTGCGGGGTTTCCTTTGATCATTGGCGATATTGAAAATAGTCTAGATCTGGGCAACGAAGCATTTCGTTTAACTCAGGGAGAAATATCTGTAATTCCTATTAAATCTTTACCCCAAGGTTATCAGTTGGGCTATACCAACAAGACAGAAATCGGTATGAGTGGTAGTCCAATTTTTAATGCTGAAGGATTGCTGGTAGGAATTCATGGGAGAGGCAAATATCGCGATCCTGGTTTTGGAGTCTATATTTTTGAAGATGGTAGTGAACCTCCTCCAGAACAGCTAAAGCAAATGGTTAAGTCTAGCTGGGGCATTCCCATTAGTACTTATGCTGAATTATCTAATTAAAAGTTTTTTAGAGAAAGTATTTTAGGCAATGTTTTTAAATCGTCAATTATTAAACTCTTATCTTGCTACGGCAATTACAGGAGCAACCGCAATAACTTTCGTTAGTTTAGCTCCTTCAGTTGCGATCGCCAAAAGCCCGACAGAAATAGCGGCGATCGCCGAGGTAGTTACAGTTAAAATTGACAATAATCTTGGTGTTCCAGGGGGATCGGGAGTAATTATTGGGAAAGAGAATAATACTTATACAGTCCTGACGGCAAATCATGTAGTTAAAAATGTCAATATCGGTTATTTAGTTAAAACCCCCGATCATCAGGAGTATCAAGTAACTGAGGTTAAAAACTTAGAGCAAAAAGGCTTAGATTTAGCCTACGTTAAATTTGAGAGTAATAATGAATATCCTGTAGCAACTATTGGTAGCTCCGAATATGCTACCCCTGGAGCTTCAATTTTTGTATCTGGCTATCCTCTCGCTGCCCAAATTAAGCAAGAACGTAATTGGGAATTTACTACTGGCACAATTACCAGCATTCGTGAAACTGCCGATGAAGGTTATTCTATGCGTTATCAGGCTCTAACTCGCCGAGGCATGAGTGGCGGTGGAGTATTTAATACCAGTGGTTATCTAATCGGGATTCATGGTCAGGGGGATGTGATTGGCAGTGTTAGAAATGAATCTTCTAGTATTCCTGAACCCCTTAAAACAGGGTTTAATGCAGCAATTCCGATCCAAAACTTTACGTCATCTCTGAAAGATGCCGGACTGAACGATCGAGCTTTAATTATCGATGAGGGTAAGCCTGATAAAGAGGATACCGATGTAGATGTGGAAGCAACTAAAAACTATGTTGAAGGTATTGAATTACTGGCTAAGGGAGATGTTACTAGAGCTAATGATTATTTAATCGAAGCCGCCGAAAAAAATCCCAATAATGTAGTGGCAGTATATTATCAGGGTCTAATTGATTATACTAAGCGGGATATCCCAGCAGCGATCGCCGACTACGATCAAGCCATCCAGAATAATCCTAACTTTTCTCTAGCTTATTTTAGTCGTGGGCTAGCTCATTATCGTCAGGGTGATAAACAAAAAGCTTTGTCAGATTACAACAGTGCAATTCGGATTAACCCCACCGATCCTTGGTCATATCTCAACCGAGGTATTGTCAAAGAAGATTTAGGCGATGTAGATGGTGCATTAGCAGATTACAATCGTGCCATTCATATTTCTCCTGACTACGGCAAGTCTTATCATAACCGTGGTGCAATTCTCTATTACCGTAGGAATTTTAAGGGTGCTATTGCCGATTTTAAAAAAGCCTCGGAAATATTTTCACAAGAAGGTGATAATGAAAGCTATAACGTGGCAATCGATAGTCTTAATAAAGCTCAAAAGGCTCTCAAAAATTCCCAAAATAACTATTAGACGTGAGGCAAGGAGTTCGGAGGCAAGGAGTTAGGAGGCAAGGAGTTACAGCGGTTTTCAAATGAATAGACCATAATTCTCAAACCATCCGACAGCATCATCAGAAGATATTTGCTGAGCTAACTTTAGGTCTACTCAACTGAAAACTGCTGTAAATCAGCAAGATCTTATAAATTTTGATGTTTGCTAATCTCAGCTATATTCTCTTCGCTCCATTGGGCTAATAAAGATAAAGGTTCGACTAAAGTTTCACCTAAAGGTGTTAGAGAATATTCAACTTGTGGAGGAACTACTGGATATACTTCTCTTTTAACTAAACCATTCTTTTCCAATTTACGGAGAGTTTGAGTTAAAACCTTTTGGGAAATTCCTTCTATTTTACGTTCTAGTTGTTTATAACGTCTTGTTTGATAAGCCAGACAATAAATAACGATTACAGTCCATTTGTTGCAGA
>JASJDX010000088.1 GCA_030064975.1 Pleurocapsa sp. MO_192.B19 | reverse complement strand
GCGGTAATATCAGTATAAGTGTGACTAGCATCAAGAATGTCATTACCGTCCCCACCATCAAAAATCGCCTTTGAATTAAAAAACATAACATCTTGAACCCCAGTAAGAAAAACTAAGGTTCTCAAAGTAGATGCGGTTTAGAAAAAAATAGCTCTAAAGATATTAAGAAGTTCAGTTGATTTTGGGTGGGGGGACAATACCAGGCTTATACAACAGAGCATCAATATTTTTTAGGGTTTGCAAGTCAGCTTGGGGTAAGCCATCAGTATTATTGATATTTTGTTCTAAAAAAGTGAACGCTTGACGAAATTCTTGGGGAGTGGTGTCGATCGCAGAATCAAAATGACAGGGAATAATCCGACTAAAGTTCCAACAAGCAATCTTATCTGCCCATTGTAGAGTTTCTTGGGGAGCGCGATTAAGAATCAAGGTTTGCAAAATTGGGGCAACTAATAAACGACCATCATTACGTAAGCTGTTAAATGACTCTTCCCAGTTTACTTTCCATTGAAAAGGATATAAACCCCAGTAGGCTTGGGCTGACTTATTAGGCGATCGCCAAGCATCGGCGATAGTTTTGCCAATACTCGATATTTCTAACACACTGGATCTAAAATACATGGCAAATAAACAGATCCTGTGCCAGCCTCGAATACGATTTCCTTGAGTATCGGCGATCGCTTCTGTCGCGCTGTCTCTGGCATGAAACAATAAAGGATAAAGATCTTGTTCAATAATCTTAGGGGGTTTATCGGGAATTGAAACAATTGAATCTGTCACAAGTAAAGTTTGCGATCGCTTATGCAAAAAAGCAACTTCCTCAAATTGACCTAACCTTAGATTGATATCGCCTAAAATAGCGTAATCAAATTCATCGGCAAAGGGAGTTTGACTACTGTCTGCGGGTAATACCTGAGTTCGTTTAGCAGGAAAGCCTAGCCAGCTTAAAGGTAAATCAACAGGGAAACTCCACTGTTTTGGAGCAACAAATACCGTAGCTTGAGGAAACTTACGTGCAAAAGGACCAACACAACTCTTGTGTTCTAACCCTGAAATTGTGGGCAAAATAATATATTTAACATCCCCATATTGAGCAACTAATTCTTGAACTAGGCGGATACATTGCTTAGTAGGAGCAACAGGAGCATATACTAGCAATCCACCCAATTCCAGCCTAATTACAGTCATCCTAATCGGCACAACCACATAAAAAATCCCCTGAAGCTGATCGAAAGTCCAAATGGTATCTTTTACTACCTCTTGGCGGATAGTACGCCGCTTACTGTAGGGATAAATTGGTACAGTGAGCCAAAATCGCCAATGATAATCTTGAGAATTGATTTGATTATGATTTAGCTCATTTGTTTCTTTATGCTTCACTCTAGACTGTCTCCCTTCAATATTGCGTGGCTTCTTAATCTGTTCACATAATTTTCTCTAAAAGTGGTTATTTAGTAAATTGTTAGTTTCAAACAGTGGGGTTAAATATTAAATATATAGCCGACATTCAAATTAATTTTTTTGTCGCTCCCTTATTTCTGCCGAATGTTGGCTATGGTGTTAACGTTAAAATCAACTTAGATTAATCTGATCTAAAAGATTAAATATTATTTCACTTTTATGAGCAATAGCACCACTAAACAGGTACTATTCAAAATACTTTTTTTAGAGAGTTTAACTGTTACTCTAGCGATCGCTGGAGCAATTGCTTTTGGTAAGACTCCAGATATTCATTTCCAAGACGAGGGATTTGTTAGCGTTGTATCTTGTGTACAGTTATTGATTGCTGCTTTCTTATCCTGGAAAATTTTTCAGTTAGCTAGATGTTCTCAGCAAATTAAACTATACCAAAATCGCCATTTTTGGCTAATTATCAGCTTAGGGCTCATATTTTTAGCTTTAGATGATGCCATTGGCATCCACGAACAAATAGATTTTTGGTTGCACGATCTATTTCGTATCCAAGAAACAGATATTACTGATTTAGCCGATGATTTAATTGTTGGGGGATATTTAATACTCTTCCTGATTTACATCGCCTTTAAATGGCAGACAATTCAACTGTTTAAACGCTCTTTTGGCTTGTTCCAACTTGGATTTGTCTTAACCTTAGTGATGGTGGTATTGGACATGGCAAGTAATGGCGACTATTTTACATTGTTAATCATTGATGATGTTGCCCAAGCTCTAGCTCTAAAGCTATGGCTTCGTGCGTTAGAAGATTCGGTTAAAATCTTTGCTGAAGGAATGTTTATCGTGGCAATTTATCAATGCTGGCAAATAGCTAAGTTAATGACTAATGATCATTGATCATTATTGACATTTAGCTTTAACTAAACAAAGTCTGATAATTCAGCTACTAATTCGTCAAAAGAAAATGTTCCGTCTGCAAATACTAAGGATTCTATATTGGTGAGAGTCATCGTGGTGTTATTGTGAATTAATTCAACAGTGTTATCTAAACTACCAAGCTCTACAACATCATTTAAATCAAATGAACTAAAATCAAATCTGGCTGTATCAAATCCTTGTCCACCATCAACATCAACCTGTCCAAAACCCCGAATCAGGTCATCGCCTTGACCTAATTCGATTGAGCCTCCGCCACTAAAGCCAGTAAAGGGATCTATACCCTTTCCAATAAGGAGATCGTTACCTTTTCCAGTATCGATCATACTGTCATCAGAAATTTCTATGCCAATTCCACCATTTCCACCTTCCCCAATAAGGAGATCGTTACCTTTTCCAGTATCGATCGTACCGCCGTAATAAATTTCTATGCCAACTCCATCATTTCCACCTTCTCCAATAATGAGATCGTTACCTTTTCCAGTATCGATCGTACCAGTATGATTAATTCCAAATATTCCACTACCTTTAATCAGGTCGCTACCGTCCCCTGTATTGATAGTATTGTAATTAATTATTCCAACTCTTCCAGCTTCGCCAACAATACGATCGTCGCCTTTTCCAGTATCGATGATACCGTAACTAAATATTCCATATCCAACATCTCCAGCATGAGCTTCTATGAAATCAGAACCATCTCCTGTATTTAAAATACCGCCGTTGTCTAAGTAGATTCCATTACCATCTCCTTGCCCGATAATAATGTCGTTACCTTTATCTGTACTGATTTCTTCTTTGTTTTCGACTCCTGTATACCCACCAATCCCTAAGATAGTGTCATCACCATTCAAAGTATTAACAAAAGAGTCATTAAAGATTCCCTCTTCAAGGTCATAAGCTAAATCATTACTATTAGTAAATGTAAAATCAGTTGCTAAATTAGCCATCTCTCCCTCCTGCTTGTTGCAAGTATTTCAGATGTTGCCGACTTGACTAATGATTTTTAGCTAACAAGTAACGAAAATATAAAATGTGTTGACTTTATTTGTATCGCACTTCATTGCTCAATTAGCAATTCTCATCTTCAAAATAAAGGAAATAATTGAGGAAATTGTGAAGAAACCATCTTTTTTTTAGTTCTTTAGTTTAGACTAACGAGAAAGAGAAACCGAGAAAAACTGAGCCAGTTGAGTTGGACTGTTACTCTGGCGATCGCAGGAGCAATTGCTTTCGGTAAGACTCCAGATATTCATCAGTAATTAATTATTGTTGAAGGCTATGTAGATGGCGAGCTAATGCAGGTAAGACTGGACAAGGTTTCTTTTGCTGTAGACTGTTGGGTTTGTCTGCGCGAAATACGCTCCAGCGAAAAGGACCTAATTCTGCCGCCGACATCCATAAAAGACGCTTGGCTCTAGTCATTGCTACATACAACAGACGATATTCTTCTGCTTGCTTGAGTTTAACTGCTTCTTGCCAGGCTGCCATCGGTTGGGGAATAGTTTGGGGTTTTTCTGGGGCTAAATATTGATGGTGTACTAAGGCTCGAATCTGGGCGCGGGCAACTTCTGAGAGGGTAAAACTGCCTAAGAATTTACTGGCATTAGGTATCCAAGGTTGACCAGGTAAAATATCTTGATGGAGAAAAGGAATAAATACATAGTCCCAATCTAGTCCCTTGGCTTTATGCATGGTAATTATGGTTAGTTGTCCAGCACGGGTATAGCGATCGCCGTTATCTTCTTCTATTCCTTCAAAGTTTTCGCAACTGACTATCTCTTCTAGGGCATGAATTGTCGCTTTGAGGGAACTATGCCCCATAATTTGCTGATTGACTTTTTCTGAAAGTTTCTGCACCGTAGCTAATTCTGAGCCTGTGTATTTAAGAGTCATGCCCAGAAAGGGAATTAGTTGATAATGAGGTAACTCCATACGGGCGCGAAGTAAGTTACAACAATAGCGACGGGCTTCTTCTACTTGAGGTTTGTGTTTGGGATGTAGAGGAGTGGGATAAAGAAACTGTTCGGGAGAGGTAGACAAGGCATTAAGATCTTGAGTAGGAATTAGGCTTCTTTGTTGTAAGACTTCTAAAGCAGCCTTGAGGTTGTCTGGGGAATGGGGACGATCGATAAACTGGAGTAGTTTAAGGATTTCGGCTGGTATCTGGGAGTATCTTTCATTTTCTCCTACTTCGTAGATATTTATTTGATGTTCTTTTTGCAAGTAGGCTAATTCTTCTGCCAAAAAACGTCCCTGACGATTTTCCCGCACTAAGATTGCCGCATTTCTGTCGGGGTGTGCTTGGAGTAAAGCGATCGCTCTTTTAGTAATTAGTTCTACTGTCTGATAAATGTCATCGGGGTTACAGATTACTATTCCGCTGCCTTCTGGTTGAGGATTAGCATCTGGTTGAGGATCATCAGATTCTACGGTGATAATATTCTGCTGACGGAAGGGCAATTGTTGTGGATTATTTGATATTTTATTTAATGGTTTATTGCTTGACCACTGTTGGTTAACCCAGTCCACTACAAAATTAGCAGCATCGATAATTATTTTACTACTTCGTCCTGCCTGGTTCATAGTTGCCAGACTATCCTGTTGTTTGCAGGTTTCACAAAACCAATTAAAATAGATTGGATCGGCAGGGGTAAAAGTGGAATTAATCGCCTGATTAGGATCGCCAACTCTGACCAAATTGGGCGATGAAGTAGGTTCAACAGCGTTACCTGCCAAAATTGAAATTAGTTTTTCTTGAAGGGGACTAGAATCTTGAGCTTCGTCTTCAAATACTCCATAGACTTGGTTCTGCCACAGCATTTGCATCGGTGGGTATTCCAGAACTTTTAAAGCCGCCAAGATCATATCGTCATAATCAATAAAATCTTGCGCTCGCATTAACTGCTGATATTCTGTATACAATCCTGCGGCGATGCTTAAAATGCCATACTCATCTTGGTTGGCGTTGTAGCTCAACTCCTGTAACTGTTCTGGTAATACACCTGAACTTTTGGCTTCCCGTACTACGGTATGAGTTAAGTTTGGTAATACTTCTGTTCGCAATACAGACTGACGACGTAATCTTTCGGTTTCCTCCCCATCAAACTGCACCCCTTCTAGAAGCGTTTGATATTGAACTGGATGAGCCGCAATCCATTTTTCTACCGCACCGCGAATAATACGATGTCCTGTATTGGGAACAACAATGGTCACATTATTTAAATTTAATTTCGATAGCTCTTTGCGAGAGTTGGCAATATTCAGAGCTAAACCATGAAGAGTATGGACTACAAATCCCCCAGGAGGAAGCAATAGATCTTTAAGGCGATCGCGAATTTTACTTTTTATATTGGCTGCTGCTGAACGAGTATAGGTGACAACTATTAACTGTCTGCGACTATGTAACTGATTCCGCGCAATGGCGATCGCTGCTGCTACCGACAGACTATGAGATTTTCCCGCCCCTGGTACAGCGGAAACTGCCATCTCTCCCCCCTGCCAATTGGCTAAACTCTGTTGTCCAGTTCGTAAACTGTTGCGTAGTAGTTGTAGTTGAGTTTCTAACCATTGCTCGTGTTCTCTTGTTTTGTCAGCAATACCAGGGTTAAACGAAATCTGCTGATTGGGATTAGATGACATCTGATATATTCCAGAAAAAAGTGATAATTGATTTTAGCAATTACTTAGTACCTTAGTACTTTGAGAGTATTTTTTGGTGTTAGTAGTCAACGTTACACCGCCGTGAAACGACGGTGCCTGCGTTGACCGCATTCCGCGGTAAGTAAATAATATGCAGACGGGACAAAATAAAGAGCCAGAAGAGTTGCGCCAATTACACCACCAGCGATCGCCACGGCTAAAGGTGGCCAAAATTCACCACCAGATAGGAGTAGGGGGACAAAACCGATCGCAGTTGTCACAGTGGTAGTGAGGACATGACGAGTTGAATGTAAGACTACGTGTTGTATCGCTCTAAAATTGCCAGTTTTGGCTACTGGATGATTAGAAATTGCACTGAGAACTACAATCGAATCATTTACGGCTACACCAATCAAACCTACTGTACCGATAATTGGATTGAAGCCAAAGGGATAGCCAAATAGCCAGACTGAGAATATACCCAAACCCGCCGAGGCGATCGCAACTATGCCGATAATGGCTGCCAGTGAGAAAGAACCAAGGGAAAGAACTAAAGTCGCTACCATAATAATTATCAAAACTCCCACAGTAGAAACTAAACCCCCGATAGCATCATTTCTTTCTTCCTCTTCTCCACCAAATTGAAATGTATAGCCAGGAGGTAAGTCAAAATCGTTATTGGCTAATTTGGCTTGAAATTGAGTTAAAATCTCTGCTGGTAAAACTCCAGCCTGTAGAAAACCTTGAACTGTATTAACCCTTTGTCCATTGTAGTGAGTAATTTGAGCTAGTTCTGGTTTGACTTGAACTTTCCCCAAAGAAGAAAGAGGAACGGCAGCCAGAGAATTATTCTGATTACCCTGAAGACTGGGAGAAGTTGCTAATAAATCTAAGGAAGAGATTTGAGATAAGTTAGCGCGATCGCGATTTCCTAAACGAACTCTGACGGGGAGTTCTTCAGTTGCTTCTAAAATTGAACCACCAACCGCACCTTCTAAAGTAGTATCCAACTGTTGGGCAATACTTTGGCGATTTAATCCTGCTAAACGCGCTTGTTCTTCATCCAATTGTAATTGTAGTTGCGGTTGAATTTCGGCTAAACTTGCACGGGTATGAGTGACTTCGGCTATTTGCACTAAAGTTTGTCTGGCTGCTTCCCCTAATGATTGTAAGATTGATAAATTAGAACCATAAATCCGCATTTCAATTGGTGCAGCAAAAGGAGGGCCTTGTTCTAACTGTCTGACAACGATTTGTGCTGAGGGAAAAGCTTTGTCTAATTCGGTTTGCAACTTTTGGGTTAAGGAACTAGAAGCAAGAGAGTTTAATTGCACTAACCCTTGAGCATAATTAGCTTGTTGCTCTTTTCCTCCAGTCAAATTGTAGTAAAAACTAGGAATATTGCTACCTAATATCCAGTGAACCTCTTTTACTTCTGGATCATTAATTATTTGTTGACGAATTTGTTTAATCGTAGTTTGAGTTTGCGCCAAAGAAGCTGAAGCAGATAATTCTAGTTCGATTTGTAATTGATCTCGATCCGCAGCAGGAAAAAATTGTTGTTCGAGACTACCAGCTTGAATAAAACCGATTAATGGTAGTAATAAAGCTAGCAAGATTGATAAAATAGGTTTGGCGATCGCCCATTTTATGGTGTGTCGATATAACTTAGTCAAGAAAGGAAAAGAAACACCTGTTTGCCACCATCCCAACGAAGAGATGCGGTTAGACTGGGGAATGCCCACCTGACTATTGCGATCGCGATGTAATTTAGCAACTAAAGTAGGAATAATTGTTAAAGAAATAAATAGGGAACAACAGACAGCAACAATCACAGTAATAGCAATTGTGCCAACAAATTCCCCCGTACTTCCAGGTAACAATGCGATCGGTAAAAAGGCTAAAACCGTAGTCAGAGTTGAACTTAATAGAGGAATTGCTAAAGTCTTGATACTCTTAGTAATTGCAGCTTTGGCTTTACTTCCCTGTCTTAGTTGATTTTGCACTTCATCTACCATGACGATCGCATTATCAATTAAAATGCCCAGTGCCACAATCAATCCCGTAATAGACATTTGATGGAGAGGAATATTTAACCAATTCATCCAACCAAACACCATTAAAACTGATAGAGGTAATGCTGAACCAACTATTAAAGCACTGCGCCAACCCATCATCACTACAGTTACACTGAAAACTAAAGCTGCACCTAGCAATAGATTAATAATTAAACCATTAAGCCTTGTCTCGACATAATTACTTTGAGCAAAAATAATCGGTAAACCAATACTACTAGGTAACTCCGACTCAAACTCGGCTATCTTTTGCTGCGCTGCTTTTGACCACAAATCCAATCTTTGTGCCGATTCTACATGAACGGCGATCGCGATCGCAGGGTAGCCATCAATTAAAGCAAGTTCATTGGCAGGTTCAGTAATTCCCTTACGGATAGTTGCAATGTTTTGTAAAGGGACAAATTGTCCTCCACTGCCAAAATTAAGGGGAATTTGTCTAATTCTAGCTAAACTATCTAGTTCTCCGGCAACTTCAAATAGTAAGTTATTATCTTGACTACGCAATTGTCCAGCAGCAATTTTACTATCACTTTGAGCGATTTGTTGTGATAAGTCTCTTGCTGTTAAATTGTAACTAGCCAAAGCTTGAGGATTAATTTCAACAACAATTTCTTCTTGAGGATCGCCAAAAAATTCTACTTCTTCTGTTCCCGATATACGCTCTAAACGTTCTTTTAAAACTTCTGCTTGACGACGTAAAATTCCATAATTAGGTTGGTCATCTTGTTGCCAAGTTAAACCAGCGATTAACCCATAGGCTTTAACCTTACCTTCTTCTAATTCTGGTTCACTAATATTGGCAGGTAGTTCATTATTGACTTCATCTAGTTTATTCCGAACCCGCGACCAAACTGCATCTACTTCTTGTTTAGTAATATTGTCTTGTAACTCGATATTAATAATTGAACTACCAGCGCGGGAAGTAGAACTATAGTTATCAATTTCTTCGATTTCTGTTAGTTTATCTTCAATTTTTTCTGTCACTAAAGCTTCTACCCTTTCTGCATCAGCACCAGGGAAAAAAGTTTTAACTATGGCAAAACGAGCAACCAATTCAGGATCTTCTAATCTTGGTAGAGTAAAATAAGAAGAAATACCCCAAACAGCAATTAAGATAATTGTCAGAATCAGTAATCTACTATTACGATAAAACAGAGTAAACATAACCAATAATTCCTCTTTATTTCTATCTTCATTTCTAATTCCATCAAACAAATCGCAAATGTCCTATTTTTGCTTGCCTTCTCAAGCTCGGGATATATCTTAAAAATCCGAGCCATCCCAGTCGATTTATGTGTCTTTCAGAGTAATACCATCGATCGACTAATTGAATTCCTTCGTCCCAAGTTGCTATTTCTTCTAAATTTTTAATTCCCCATTTAAAGGAGGCATTTGTTTTTGATACACCAGGATTAAGTAGGCTATTTTTGGCTAAAAACATTCCTATTGAATCAAAGATTATTTCCGAGCCAGGAAAATTATTTTTGAGCGTAATAATTAATTGTTTTACTTCTATTTCTGAAAAATAAAATAATAAACCCTCTGCAACAAAGAAAATCTTTCCTGATGTTGTTTCTTTTATTTTTTTAATCCAGCTAAAGTCCAAGATTGAATAAGTAAGATATTGATATCTTTCGGTTTCACCAATTAAAGTGTCCCAAACTGGTTTTACTCTTGGTAAATCTATACCAAACCAATTAATTGAACCATTATCTACTCGGAAAAATCTTGTAGACAAACCTGTTCCCAAACTAACAATTGTGGCATCAGGATTTTGATTGATAAAATTTTTAACAACTTCATCTATAATTTCAGTCCTAATAGCGATAATAGTTTGATTTAATTGTGAATCAAATTTAGAAAAATTGTAATTGATGCTATCTACAATTTCGACTGATTTATCATCTTTGATAATTCCGTCTTCTCTTTTAGTTTCCAGGCTTCTTAAATAAACTGTAATCAAAAGAGTTTCTGATACTTCTTGTAACTCTGCAACATTTATCATTTTTGGCTCTCAAATGCTTTTGAAACAACTAAATATAGCAATCCTAATAGAGTTTAGAGAATTTAATTGTGTTGTTAGGGGTTAGGTCATAGGGGTTAAGAGTCAGGGATTCAACACCTTTCAAGATTTTAAGTTAATTTATGTTGGTTCGTTTTTTTTCTCTAGATTCATTTGGGATTGCTATAGAAAAATTGAGATTTTTATTAGCTTTTTATGACTGATTCAATTTTTTTTTAATCTCTAAATCTTCAGTACTACAAATAGTTTCTAAATCTCTAATTCGTTGTTCTATTTGCTGAAAATTATTTGATAATTCAACAGCTTTTTTATTACTACTGCGCCAAATTGCAACTGTACTTGTACTAGCTCCTACAATTACAGCTAATGGTAAAATAATACCGCTGTGAGATATATTAACTAGAGGAATACAAATAGCCAGCATTCCTGTTGCAAAACTCCAGATAATAGATGTACTCTTAACTTTTGCATCGTTTTTTTTGGTATTATTTTTCATTTTTTTGACTCATTATTTACTTTAAAATTAAATTACTTAGAGGTGATTTTTTAGTTCAATTACACTCGAAATAAAGTACTGTAACCAGGATAAAATCCAAACTTTTGATAGAAAGAAAAAACTTGTTCGTTACCCACTGCCACTATTAGTTTTTCTTCTAAGGCTTTGTGCGTTTCAAGCCATTGCAAACTTGTTTGAAGTAGTTTTGTTCCGAGATTATTACCCTGATATTCATCTAGGATATATAAAGCTTCTACTTCTCCAATGCGATCGTCAGATAGAGAGGTGATACAAAACCCAATCGGCTCATCTTTATCGCTGGCGTAAACCAACTGAATATGTAGTTTTCCATCAATAGTTTTGGCTACTAAACCACTATCGCGCTGACTTTGAAGATAAGCTGAAATACCATCAGACATCTCTCCAGCATTTTGAATTTGATTTTGAATGAATAATTGCCAAAGATCGTAACAGGATGGGAGTAATTCAGAACTTCCTACTTGAAACTGAAATGAACTCATAGTAAATATCCTTAAATTGATTCATTAATTATTAATGAAGTTCAAATTTTTACTAACCAATTGACCAGGAACAAGTCTTTGTGTACCATCGGTAACGATCGCATCTCCCGCTTGGAGTGTTCCTCTAACTAGTACCCGTTCTCCGTTGGTTTCTAATACTTCTATTAATCTGCGTTCGACTCGATAAGATTTAGTATTAGCCATAGAAGCTGAATTATTTTCTTCTGTTGCAACTACCGCATAACAAGACCATAAACCGCGATCGCTTTTAACTAAAGCTGTTACTGGTAACCAATAACCTTCGATAGAGACAGTTTGAGTTATTGGTAAACGAGCAATTTGTTTGGGGGAAACTTCCGCAGTTGATGCTAGCTGTAAAATAACTGTACGAGTACGAGTGGCTGGATCTACTTCTGGTAAGATTGACTTGACTGTGGCTGGATAACTTGTTCCGCCAATTTCTACTACTTGCTGACTACCAGATGATAATTCCGCAGCGACATTAATCGGAACACCTATTTTTACTTCTGTTTGACTGTCTTGAACTAGACGTACAATTGCATTACCTGTCTCAACTACTGTCCCCTCATCAAAATAACGCACGGATATAGTCCCAGAAAACGGAGCTTTTAGAGTGCTTTTGGCAATGGTAATTTCTAAATCGGCAATTTGAGCCGATAATTGCTCAACTACAGCTTGTTGTGCGTCTATTTGTTCTTTACGAGTACCGTTAACTAGTTCCTCTAGATTACTTCGAGCATTACTCAGACGTTCCGATAAAGCTTGAGAGTTAAAGTCAACTTCATCTAATTGTTCTTGGGAAATTGCTCCTTCCGCATAAAGATATTTGCGGCGATCGCTCTTGATCTGTTCTAATTCTAATTGTTTGCCTAAATCTCTAACTCTGGCTTGTGCTGCTGCAATCTGTTCGCTTCTCGCACCGTTTTTAAGTTCGGCTAATCTAGCTTCTGCTTCTGCTTTTTGAGCGACTAAAGATTGACGCTGTGCTGCTAAATTGCTGGTATCTAATTTTGCTATGGTTGTTCCTGTCGTAACGCGATCTCCTTCATCTACCAAAACTGTTACTAATTTACCACCACGTTCAAAACCAATTTCACTCTCTAACATCGCCACTACTTCCCCTGTGTAGTTTTGTTCTGTTTGGTAATTTCGAGTTAATTGAACCTGAGTTGTTTGAACGGGAAGTGGCTTAACTTCAGTTTGAGTTTGTGTCTGAGTTGGAGTGTCATTACTAGGCTCAAATTTTCCAATCCCTACGCCCGCTAGCAAAAGAATCAAACTAGCTGCAACTATTTGCCATCTTTTTAGTTGCAGAGAATTTTTTCGTTTTAGTAACAAAAGAGATTCTTCTTTTTGAGAGGATTGTTCTTGTTCCAAACATTCTGGGATAAACTGCTGATTCATGGTTTCATAGCAGAGAAAGACTGTTACTTAATATACAATTTGTATTTATACAACTTATTGTATATAAAATAAATAGTATACTCAAATTGTTGAGTATGTCAAGCTGATTTGAATAACTGTTTACTAATAACTGATAACTAAAAATGGCATTAGCACACACAATTTTGGCAACCTTAGGAGATGAAGCCTACAGTGGTTACGATTTATGGAAGAAATTTTCCCAAACCAGTGCCTACTATTGGCAAGCCAGCCAACAGCAAATCTATCGAGAATTAGGTAAATTAGAAAAAGAAGGAGCGATCGCCTCAGAAATTATCCCCCAAGAAGGTCGTCCTAACAAAAAACTCTACAAAATAACAGAGAAAGGAATAGAAAAACTGAAAGATTGGTTGTTAGAACCAGCAGAACCAATGGCGATCCGCGAAGAGTTGCTAGTAAAAGTCATTGCAGCCGAATTAGTTCCCAGATCGGTTATTTTGCAAGAGATCAAACGTCATCGTCAAATTCACACTCAACAGTTATCAGTCTATAAAGAAATAGAGCAGCAAAAATTCCCCGAGCAGGTTGACCAATTATCTTTTAAGCAAAAATGTTTTTATGCAACTTTGCGTTGTGGTCTTAGTTACGAAAGCTATCGGATTGCTTGGTGTGATGAAGCGATCGCGCTATTGAGTGAAGATTGAAATAAGTATCTATACACAAATAATTGCAGATTACACATTTTTAATCCCTATTATTACCTATTAGTTAAATTCATAAAGCCTCACTTATATGTGAGTAATTGCTCTTATAATTAATAATATGAGTAATTACTTGTATTGCCAACTCGCTTTTGATTGAGGTAATTCAATGTCATCCAAACGTTCCGTCAAACCCCGCAAACTGCCACAACAAGAGCGTTCTCGCATCACTGTCGAGGCTATTCTAGAAGCGACGGCTCATATTTTGACAGAAAAAGGCTACGACAAAACCAACACCAACCTGATTGCACAACGAGCAGGAGTAAGTATTGGCTCTTTGTATCAGTACTTCCCCAACAAAAAATCACTAATAGTTGCCTTAAGAGAGCAGCATTCCCAGGAAATTGCTGAATTATTGGAGTCGAAATTTAATCATTTATTTAATTCTCCTCCAGAGATAGCAATTCCCGAACTAGTAAAAGCAGTAATTGCAATTCATGCTATTAATCCACGACTACATCAAGTCTTAAGTGAGGAAATACCGCGTTCAGAACGATCGCAGCAGCAGATGCAAAAGACAGATGAACAAATTACAGAATTATTACGGGCATATCTTTTACGATGGCGCGATCGCCTTCGACCTCAAAATATAGAAATGACAATATTTATTATCAATTGCACAGTAGAATCTTTATGCCATTCCGCCGTTATTGAACATCCACAATTTATTAGGGATAGCAAGTTTGAACAAGAGGTATCTAACCTTTTAATTTCTTACCTAGTCAGATAGATAGCGATCGTGCTATTAAGTGAAGAATAATCAAGAATAATTAAATAATTATTTAAAAAATATTAGATTCTTTAAACTTTTTACCCATAAATTAAATTTTGTCTGATTTATAATGCCTAGGCAGTGACGGTCATAACTTATGAACTACATTGTGGTGTGAGATAAATGAGAATTAAGACAATTATTGTGGCAGCTTTATTAAGCCTTGGTATTCCTTTCGCAGCAAAAGCAGAAACAGGCGAAAATCAAAAGTATCAAGTATCTTGTGGTGCAGAATGCTCTCAGTTTAATGTTGCTCAAACCAACAGTTTTCCTGTAGAGATAAATACCAATGATGCCGATCTAGCTCAAAGTCAAAGAAGAAGAAGAAGAGTTCGCCGCACCCGTAGAACTCGTACCAGGAAAATATATCTGGGTGGAACTCTGGGGGTATTTTTTCCCAGCGAGTTAGAAGAATTTGATGGCGATGTGGTTGATGGATTAGACGACTCCGAATCCATCGATCCTGGTACTGGATTTGGTGGAAGTATTTACGGTGGTTATAAATTTAACAATTTACTAAGTGCTGATGTAGAATTCTTTGTCTTTGGCGGAGGTGCAAATCCCATTGATGATTCTGGTTATACTTCTTTAGGCTTCTTTGTTAACCCCAGATTCACTTTCGCATTTAACAAAGGCAGTGCCAACAGCCCTTACGCCTTTATTAGTCCTGGATTGGGCTTAGCTAGTGTCAACTTGAGTGATGAAATCAGCGATCAGTTTTCTGGAGACGACTCAGGCTCAGGTTTCGCGCTACAAATTAAAGGAGGGATTGGTTACCCCGTGTCAGAAACCATTGATATTTTTGGACAGGCGCGATTTTTTAATGCTTTCCAAGTATACGAGATAATTGGTGTTGGTGATGAAGATGATCAAGATTTTAACACTTTTGGATTAGAGGTAGGAGTCAATTTCAAACTCTAATTAAGCTGAAGTATACTCACACACTTGAGAAGTTGTCTGAAAAGTCTAATTTTATACATTTAAGCCCCCTAAATCCCCCAATCCTGGGGGACTTTTATAACGTATTCCCCCCAAATTTGGGGGGCTAGGGGGGCTAAACACGGTATCAAAAAACTTTTCAGATATCCTCTTAACTCGACTTTATCCATTTTTACTTATGGTGACGTAATGCTCTGGGACAGTTACCTTCATACATTAGAATTAGCCCGATTAGATTTAGTGGAAGAAGCTACCAGAATCAATGAACGACAATAGAGTCAGGAGAATAGTTATCGTAAGCAATACGCTAACTTCTTTTTCCTTTCCCACCCCTTTTTTCGTTCACCCCCTAGAATCTAACTTGGCTAAGTATTTAGATTATCTTAGACAGAAGCAATATTGGATGATATCCAGAATTATTCAAGATATCACTCCAGTAAGAAGTAAAATGGCAAAATCAATAAAGTATCCCAAGATTGAAGATCGGCATATGAAAAATACCACTGCAGATGCAATGCCACTTGTGGAATCCGTTTTGCACCCTACAGATTTTTCTCCAGCTAGCGATCGAGCGTTTGCTTACGCTCTGGCTATTGCTTTACTTCGGCCAACCGAGTTGACAATTCTCCACGTCAATCCGCAGCAGGAATCTGATGTAGACTGGAAGCGTTATCCACCCGTGCGCCCAACCCTGGAGCGATGGGGATTATTGGAAGTAGGAAGCCCCCGTTCGGCAGTCTTCGAGCGGTTGCAGGTCAAAGTCAGAAAGATGGCGCTGCGGAGTAGCTCTCCAGTACTAGCTACAACTGATTTTCTCTGCCACGAACCTACCGATCTCATTGTGCTTGCTACGGAGGGACGTGAAGGACCGACACGTTGGGTCAACCATTCCACAGCAGAGGAAATAGCTAGGTGGTCCAGGACAATGACGCTTTTTGTTTCAGCCAATTCGAAACGAGACTTCGTGTCGCTGGAAAACGGTGAATTGAGTTTGAAAAACATTCTCGTGCCAGTAGACTGGAAACCTGATTGCACTGCCGCAGTGGAATTTTCCAGGAGAGCGGCAGAAAATTTCGGTGATGGTCCAGTGTCAATCACCTTGCTCCATGTTGGCGGTTCTCAACCAGTTATCCCAGCGCTGGAGGAAGGTCTCGACTGGACTTGGCACCTGGAAAACCGTCAAGGTGATCCATTGACTGAGATCCTGTTGGCGGCCGATAGGCATGTGGTGGATCTGATCGTGATGCCTACCGCGGGACATGACGGTGTGTTGGATACGCTGCGCGGCAGCACCACCGAACGAGTACTGCGGAGAGCTCCTTGTCCTTTACTTGCAGTCCCAGCGGCTCGTAAATTTTAGCTTTTTTGGCAGAAGCCCCGCGCTATCCCGACAGGGGAGCGTCGGGATGAATGCCAGTGATGAATTATGTTGGAGTATCTTGATTTTCGATATATTTTTTCAGGACTGAGATGGTAACACCACCACAAGAAGCAATGAAATAAGACTCATTCCAAAAAACTTTTTTCCAGTAAAATTTATTAACTTGTTCGGGAAATTCTTGTCTTAACTTTCTACTAGTAACAGATTTAATATTACCAATAAATTTGGGCAATTGCATTTGTGGGTAATATTGAAAAAGTAAGTGGATATGATTATCTTCGCCGTTAAACTCAATTACTTTACAGTTCCACTTCTGGCATAAATCATTAATTACACCTCCTAAGCGAGCAATCATTTCACCAGTTAAAACCTTTTTACGATATTTGGTAGTTAAGACAAGATGGGCTTTGAGGTCTGAAACTGACCTGGCACTGGAAACAAAATCATTTTTCATCCCTTTGCTTATGCTAAAATCACTGTATTCGATTTTAACAACAGTGATTATGCTGTACAACTACCAATATCGCGCTTTACCAACTACAGAGCAAAAGCTAGTACTTAATGAATGGCTTAGGATTTGCCGATATTGGTATAACCGCCAACTAGGTGAAAGATTTGATTGGTGGGAACAGAATCGAAGCTACGTTGATAGATGTCCTCTGATTTGCCATTTACCAGAGCTTAAGGATCAACCCGATTATTACAATCAAAAGAAGCAGCTACCAATTATCAAAAAAGAATGGGTCAAAGTAGGCTGGAGTGGAGAGTCATTAGATTTTACTTCTGTTCCATCTCAAACTCTACAGCAAGTTTGCAAAAGAGTAGAATTAGCCTTCAAAAGATATATATCAGGGGACAGCAACAATAAACGAAGTGGCAAGCCTAGATTTAAAAGCACATCTCGTTTCAGGTCGATAGTTTTTGAAGGAGCAAAATTGCACTCTTGTTCCGTTGGTGGAAAATGGTTATATTTAGTTTTGCCCAAGATGGGGATAGTTAAGATACGCCATCATAGACCATTGACCGACGGAGCAATTTTCAAGTCAGTACAAATAATCAAAAAGGCTGATGGTTGGTATGTTAACTTACGCCTTTTTGATGAGACTATTCCTGATTTTAAAGCAGATATAACCCCTACTTGGGAAAATTCCCTAGGAATGGACGCAGTACTTCATGAAGATGATTATCTAGCCACTTCTGAAGGGGTTAAGCTACAAGCTCTTAAGTCTTTTCGCCAGTCCCAAAGTAAATTAGCTAAAGTATCAAGACGTAAAGCTAACAAAAACAAGAGTAGTAAAGCTAGAAGACTCTTAGCCAAGAGAGAAGCTAAATTGCATCAAAAAATAGCTCGTTCTAGAAAAGACCATGCTTATAATATTGCCCAGAAACTTCTTCTTACGGGCAAACAAGTTTTCTTTCATGAAAAACTCAATCTCAAAGGGTTGAGTCAGAAAAATAGATCGAAACAGGATGAATCTGGAAAATATATTCCTAATGGTCAATCTGCCAAGTCTGGACTTAACAAGTCATGGGCTGATGCTGGATTCGGTCAGTTTTTCGAGATACTAAAGTACAAAGCTGAAAAAGCTGGTGCTGTAGTGATTCCAGTTAATCCACAATATACTTCTCAATTGCTGCCATACAAGGATCAATTTGTCTTTACTGATGTCAGTATCAGGAAATATTGGGATGAAGAATTTAAGCTTTTGATAGATCGTGACATATCCTCAGGAATTAATATCAAAAGAGTGGGGCTGGACTTGTTCCCCACTATAAAACGCCGTAAAGGTAAGGCTGTTATAACTAATTCTTGTACCAATCTTACCTCTAAGGAAGTTCTCTCTACTCTTAGGAGTATGGGGAAGCCCGCGTTGTATGCGTAGCATCAACGTCGGGAGAAGTCACTCTGCTAGCTTGAAAATATCTGGGGTTGTTCAAAAAGCTGACTTTTCACGGGATCTTTTTCTGTGCTCTCAGGCGATTGGGCGGAGCCCACTGCGAAGCAATCGCTAAATTCCCATTCTCCAAGCCTGATTCTTTCGTCAACCATTATCATTAAACCGAGA
>JASJDX010000087.1 GCA_030064975.1 Pleurocapsa sp. MO_192.B19 | reverse complement strand
CTCATTCCCCAAAGGCGATCTATATCTTGATTTTTAGAGGTACAAACAACAATTTTAGCTCCTTGAGTTTCGGGATTTTTTTTCAGACTACGACATAATTCAAAACCATTCATTTCTGGCATTACTACATCAGTGATAACTACATCAGGAATATTTTCGATGGCTTTTTCTAATGCTTCTTTTCCATCCTCAGCTTCAATCACTTGATAACCATTATCTTGTAAATAACCCGAAATTAATTGTCTGGTTGAAGGTGTATCGTCAACTACTAAAATTTTAGCCATGATTCTTACTTTTTACCTAAATTTAATTGATTAATTGATTATGATCTTTTGGGTACTTAACTTAAATATTTAAAAACTATATTCAATAAATCTGACTGAGTAAACGGTTTAGTCATATAATCAGTAGCTCCCACAAGTCTAGCTTTGGCACGATCAATTATGCCTTTATTACCTGTAACCATAACTATAGGTGTTGATTGAAAAGCCGAATATTTTCTAATTAAAGAACATAATTTATACCCATCAATATTAGGCATACCGACATCAAGTAAAATTAGATCGGGCTTAATTCTGATAATTTTCATCAAGGCTTTGAGAGGTTCTGTAATCGGAAATACAGAAAACTCATCTCCTTCCAGAAAGCGACCAATTTCCTGAAGAATTGTGGGACTATCATCAATACAAACTATTTTCCATTGCTTTGATTGATTCTTTTCTGTAGGTATATCATCTAAATTTAGATTATTAGATTCACTCTCAGTTGTTACTTCCGTATTAGCCACAAGAGAATGTCTACTTTCTAAAATTTTGGCTGTGTCAGATGAATGTATTGGTAGTAAATCAAAAGGAGCTTGTGGAGCGCGAATCACAATAGATTTATTCACAATTAAAGGATAAAACTTTTTAACTATTATTAGCTCATCTTGATTTAAAATTGCAGCTAGTTGTCGAAAACTAAATCCTTTAAGAATTTTAGCTATTTTCTTTTGTTCTCGTGATGCATCTGGTTTACTAAAGAAATAGGGACGTTGATAAGAAGAAGATATTTGGGGTAAAAATAAATGCCAATTATTTAACTTTTTTTGACATTTTTTAATCAAAGTGACTAAATTTAATTCTGCTAAAGGATCTTTTATTTGAGCATTTTTTAAATATTGATACTGATAGTTTACAGATAAAATCAAGTAAGACTCTAAAACTTCTTCAGATATATTGTTAATTAATATATTCGCCTGTTGTTTAGTGATATGTTCTGCTGTTGTCATCCAAGAAATTGCTTGATAATCAGTTGGATTTTCAGCAAAATCTTCTATTTCTACATCAAAAAGCAAACTTGTAGAATTACGAAAATCACTTTTTAAGTTGGAATTTTTATGGCTTAAACGACGCAAATGACGTTCTAATCTTTCAAAAGGTTTGATAGAATTAGTTGCATAGGCTATTACACCTCGATAAAGATAAATATAATAAATAACAGAATTAGATAATAATTTTAGACAGCCACTTATTTCTTGCTCTGATAATTGTGTTAATAAATCTATGGGATAGAGATTATTATTAGTATTTGTTACCAGAGTACTAGAGGACAACTGATTCATAACTGAATTATTTTCTAAAGATTTAAATAACTGCTAAGTATCTTAGTATATTGGTTACAATAGTTTAAATATATATTTGTATTCAGAATAACTAAAGATTAAATTTTAAGAAATTTAGATAAAAGTAAATATTAGACTTAAAGTCAAAGTCCTAGGGCAATCTAAGAAAATATTTAATAAAATAATATTCTAATTAATTAAACTGAGTTACTTGAATTATGAACTTTGCTATATTTTTATTTGAGAAATTAGTCTTAGTGAAATTACTTATAAGCTAAAGTTAATTATGTCACTAAGACTATAATTCTGATTATATATATAATTCCCTAAAATCTTAAATAACTAACATATCGGCAATACTAATTTCTTTTAGGAGTTAGAAATTTAGGTAGAGTAACTTAATCAAATATCAAGTTGTTTGAAGCATTAAAGTATTGTACAGCCAGTATTTAGTCAGATATAGCTTAATAAAAATAACAAGTTTTTTACCGCTAAGTTGGTTCTCCCAACTTGATTAAACAAATCTTAGGTTAATTTATAAGTGAGTGTATTTAGCAATTGTTCTAATAAGTGACTGAGCATCGAATGGTTGATTAAATAGCTCAGAGCAACCTGCAAGCTTTGCTTTCATACGGTCTACTAAATTAATATTTTTGCTAAATAAAATTATTGGAGTTGAGTGAAAATACTCTAGTTGACGTAACTCTGCACAAACATCATAACCACTAATTTCAGTTAGCTCGATATTAATAAAAACTACATCTGGTTTACTTTCAAGAACTGCTGCGATCGCTTGTAAAGGTTCAGTATAACTGGCATAATCATATCCTGCACTAGTAATAATTTTTTTCATTATTTGACAGACCATTGAATTTCTATCAATACAAGCAACTAATATTTTATTTTTTTTAGCAATAACATTGTGATTGAAGTCAACACCTCGATTGGATATGCGCGGGTTTCCCGCGCATCCCTCTCGGTCATCTTTAACAGCAGCAAAAGAAATTTCAATCTTATCTGCTCGCTCATCATCAGATTCTAATGCTTTTGCATTTGACTTCATGATTGTTACAGGTAAAGGCAGATCGTCAATTTCCCTTAATTCGATCAAACCTAGTTGAATATAGGGAATGATCGAACGAGTCGCTAGTATTAAATCAGTCTGTTTACGAATGGCTAAATCTCGTAGAGTTTGTTTCCCATTCATTAATCTACTAAGAGTTTGATAGGTTTTGGTTTTTGCTCCAGCTTTCTCTTTTAAAGTTTCACTTTGCTTAACTATAGGAGCTAAGTTAGGAGATCGATCGGCAATTTTAGTTTGTTGCCATTGCTGCCATATTTTCCAAGCTTCAATCACTTGCTGTTCAGAATCAATCATTGCTATTCTCAATTCTGTCGATTCCAATTCAGGTTTAAAAGAATAAACAATATCTTGTGCTTGAGTAATATCAAACAAAACTTCGGTGACAATAGCACGAATCATTTTGGTTGCTTGTTCGCGATTAATCTTACCTTGCTCTACCCACAAGTACAGTAAATGATAATCCCAGCTAATCATTTCGTTTTGACTAACTGTAATTGTTGTAGATGTTAGTTCTTGTGATAGTTGATTCGCTATTGTAGGACAATAATCAGCTAGATTTCTACGCCATCTTCTAACTTGATGTGTTCCTCCTGTAACATAAAGAATTCTGCCAAAGTAAAGAAAAAATGTCCAAACATTGGCTTGGTAGTCTTTAATGATTACTTGACCGCTAAAAAGACCCTGTTTCAAATCTTTAAATAATTGAATTTGTTTGGAAGCGGTAAATTGGTTAACTGATATTTTGTTAGGAGTCAACTCAGCGGTCATTCTTGTTGCATCTCCATTCCTATTTTTATTGCTTGGTTTAGAAGTCACATATTACTTCCCTATGAAAGACAAAGCTTGACGTGACTATTGGTTAATCTATTTTTTCGCCACAATGCTAACACAGGAAAAATCACCCTACAATAAACATTGGCTAACGAACACCAAAGAAATGTTCCCCATCTCGAACTATTATTTTTTGATAGTTTTAAAACTTAAAAGAAGATGAATAAGTATTCATACGAAACCAACAAACAACTGCTACAGGATTTGATGCGGCAGGTAAACATAGCTGATATTGACGAACTTAGTCAAACAGCTAAAGTTCCTCGGTTACAGATAATTAGGCTACAACAAGGTCTAATCTTAAAGATATCAGTCGGTATAATTGCTAAAATTGCCGCGGCTCTTAATATATCAATTGATAGTTTAGTAGAAACTTTTGTGGCACAATCTACGGTAAATGTTAAACCACAAATATCGGAAAAAAACGATGCCCTTACTGCTTGTCAACAGGAGTATCAGAAATTACAACAAGAAATGTTGCAGCAACAAGAATTTTTGGAAGCAGAGTTTCAAAAAAATAGCTTAGAAACTATTGAATCTTGGTTATTACAATGGCCGACTGCGACAGCGGTTGTCCGCAAAAATCCTCAATTGCCAGCAGCACGATTATTAAGTTTGGTTGAGCCTGTAGAACAACTCTTGAAGCAATGGGATGTAGAGACTGTTGCTACCGTGGGAGAAAAATTAGCTTATGATCCTCAGTGGCATCAGTTAATGAAGGGCACAGCACAACCAGGAGAATTGGTGGAAGTGCGCTATGTGGGCTATAAACAAGACAATAAATTATTGTATAAGGCAAAAGTGAGTCCTGTAGAACCTCCAGCAGATGTTTAGGGGTAAGTAATAATTAATTTTGAGGCACAATAAAATCTTTACTGCAGATTAATTAGATAGCTTATGAACTGGTGGCAGAAACTTAAGAAAAATACTTTAGCGCGTTTGGGAATAATAATATTAATTGTCTTTTATCTTTCTGCTATCTTTGCTGATTTTGTTGCGCCCTATTCCCCCTATGATTCTCAAAGTGATGGTTCTCTTTTGCCTCCTACAGCAATACACTGGCGTAGTTCAGCAGGTAAATTAACTGCTCCTTATGTTTATCCGACGACTCAAGGAATTACCGATATTAATACAGGCGATCGCCTTTTGATAATAGACCGAGAAAATCCTTCTCCCGTAGGCTTTTGGGTACAGGGTACTCCCTACAATTTCTGGGAAATCTCTTTACCTTTACCCCCCAAATTTCAATCCGTCACTATATTTCCTGGTATTCCTTTAAAACGTCATTTATTTGGTACTACAAAAACAGGAAGGATTAATATTTTAGGTACTGATGAACAGGGTAGAGATTTATTTAGTCGTTTATTATTTGGCGGTAGAATCAGTCTATTTATTGGGTTAGCAGGAATTGCTATTTCTTTTCCCTTGGGAATGTTAGTTGGTGGCATATCTGGTTATTTTGGTGGTTGGATTGATGCGGTTTTAATGCGTGTGGTCGAAGTTTTGATGACCATACCAGGTATTTATTTATTAATTGCTTTAGCTTCAGTTCTTCCTCCTGGTTTAAGCAGCGCGCAAACTTTTTTATTAATCGTGTTAATTACTTCTTTTATTAGTTGGTCAGGATTGGCGCGGGTTATTAGA
Organism: Pleurocapsa sp. MO_192.B19; assembly: GCA_030064975.1. Taxonomy (GTDB): domain Bacteria; phylum Cyanobacteriota; class Cyanobacteriia; order Cyanobacteriales; family Xenococcaceae; genus Waterburya. The sequence goes on along the minus strand of JASJDX010000087.1, from coordinate 13,346 downwards.
GGACAAGTTTTATCCCTCAAAGAACAGGAATTTGTGCAAGCAGCCAAAGCTATGGGGGCAAATCCTCTATATATTATTGTGCGTCATATTCTTCCCCAAACTGCTACTTATGTTATTATTTCTGCCACTTTGGCTGTTCCTGGTTTTATTATTGCTGAATCGGTTTTGAGCTTAATTGGTTTGGGTATTCAATCAAAAGATCCTAGCTGGGGTAACTTATTATCTTCTGCGACTAATGCTTCTATTTTAGTCTTACAACCGTGGTTAATTATTCCACCAGCGCTATTAATTATTTTGACTGTTTTAGCCTTTAATTTATTGGGTGATGGTTTACGAGATGCTTTAGATCCTCGTAGTTTGTATCAAAATAAATAAAAATAAATAAATAAATAACTAACTATTAAAATCCTCATTAGCTAAAATTCAAAAAAAACATGGAAAAAAAACGTGGAAAGTGTAATCGAACGAATTCGTATTTCTCAAACTGCTGAAGATCAGCTGATCAAGCTCAAACGCAGTACTAAGGTTAAGCAATGGAATATTCTTTGTCGGTGGGCTTTATGTCGCTCTCTAGCTGAACCTAGTATTCCTTCCCCTGTAACGATTAAAACCGACAGCAAAGTAGAAATGACTTGGAACGTGTTTGGTGGAGAAATTGCCGATATCTTACTAATTGCCCTTAAGCACAGATGTCATCAAGATGGGTTAGCAACAGATAAAGATACTCTCAAACAGCAATTTACCCTACATCTTCATCGTGGTATTGGCTACTTAGCTGGGGATAGTAAAATTAAACAGATTGAGGACTTAATAGCGATCCGAAGGCTATTTATCCCGCTTAGTTTGGGACGGGGCGCGTAATCGCCCAAGCTATCCGTATGGCTTGACATTGAATGAGTGTATAATTGCCTTGGACAACCAGCAAACTACCAATCAAGGTCGATTTCATCTTTTTCTTTAGTATCTTGCTTAGTTTCTATTTCAATTAAATCTGAATTAGTTGAGGGTTGATTATCGCTGCTCTCAAGTTTGTTTTCGTTAGTTTCTTGGTTTTCTGGCATATTTTCCTCAGTATTTTCTTCTTGCTCTTTATTACCAGCACATTTTTTAGCTTCTTCAATATTATCTACCTCTTCAGCACATTTTTCGTATTCTTGCCATTTTGCTGTCACCAATTTTTTAATTTCTTGGTGTCGAGTCACCCCTTCGTAAGCATAGCGATTAAGATTATTATTGACAATTAATTCTTCCATATAGCGTACTCTTTGTTTGCTATTAGGATGGCTAGATAGCCATGCAGGAGGCTCTGGATTATCTTCTTGTTGATGAAACTCATCGAGCTTGAACATTAAATTGCGAACTCCATCAGCAGCATAACCAGCATTAACTAAAATCCTGGTGCCAAAGATATCAGCTTGTTTTTCCATTCCTCGACTGTAGTTGAGAACAATCAAGCTACTAGCGGCATTTCCCACGTAAGGAATATAGCTGACTACATTAGCAGTAAGATTACCCTGAGTAACTAACTGAAAGCCATGAGATAAAGCCGCATGAGAAACTTCATGAGCTAATAATCCTGCCAACTCCGCTTCTGAATCAGTATTCATAATTGCGCCAGCGTTGACAAATACTTTTCCTCCTGGTAGAGCAAAAGCATTAAGCTGATCGTCCATCACTATATAAAATTCATAATCAAATTCCTCTCTGCCTGATGCAACAGCAACTTTCTGACCGATTTGGTCAACGTATTGTACGATTTCTTCGTCTTCTACTAGAGGTAATTGTTTTTTTGCCTGCTTGACAGTACTTTCGCCAACAGCAGATTCACCTTTAAGTAGTATAGAAGTGGTTTCCAAGGCTGAGAAAGGTCCAAATAAATTCCCTGTCAAAACAAAACCCACTGTTCCTGCGATCGCATTACCTATAGCATTCCAGGTTATTTTGGAACGTAAATTACTCTGATATTCTGCTAAATATTGATCGGCCAATTGAGCAAATTCTTCTGCTTCTGGTAAATCAGGGTTAAATAAGACAAACTGACGCGCTAATATTGAAGCATCTAGCCATTTGTCGGCGGCGATATCAGCATCTATCTTGGCTTTGAGTAATTTTGGCTCATTTGGATAGCGATTGACTGCTCTATTTAAAACTTGTAAAGATTCTGCTTCTCGTTCGTATTTTTTGAGCATCTCAGCGTAATGAATGTGACCAGGGATAAACTGAGGCTCTCTAGTAGTTAATAGCTTTAAACCACTAAAAATCTTACTTTGTAGTTGCTGTTCTTTTCCTTGTTGATAATTTCGCCAAAATACTCTCCCTGCGGGGCTAAGTTCAGCAGGATCGTCAAAAACTGTGATTGCTTCTTCATCTGTATCAGTCATCTTTTCTTGTTCAACTTCCCAAACCTCTTTTACCTCTCGATATAGCTTGGCCGCCGCAGCTTTATCTCCTGCTAGATATAGTCGATCTGCTGCGGCAAATTTGGCAAATCGAGCAATTTCTTCTGGCGTTGGTTCTGTTGCTTTTTCTTCAGCTTCTTCTGTTTCTTTTTCTTCCATTTCAGGCTCAGAATTCTCCCTTATTTGAGATTCTGCTTCTAAAGAACTAATTAGACTAGCTCGATCATTAATCTTGGTGATTACAGATGATTGTTCTGCTATAGCTGAACCAGGAACAGCCCAAATATTTAAAATTATTAAGCATAAATTTAGAGATTTCATAAAAGTACCTCCTAGTTTTAGAGAATTGTTATGTTGATTTTTCTTACAGTAGAAGGTCAACAAACTCCTCTTACACCAGTAAAAGCTAATGTGAGCCAAAAACTACGAATTATGAACGTAGTTTAGTAGTTATTGGCTGTTTCAATATATTGAGAAAACTGTAAAACAATTAATAAATAATCAAAAAATATTAACTATTCCCTTCTATTTTACAATCTGTACATTTTAAATTAGAAAATACATACTAATAGTTAACTAGAAAATAATGACTACTCACTTTATTACTGCTGAAATCGACCTAAAAGAAACACCTGCTAAATTTCAGCAGGAGATTGAATCACAATTAGAAAAAGAAGGTAAACCTCTACGTTGGGCTGTTACTCAGGTAGATAAAGAAAAGCAAACAGCGACAGTAGAAGCTATTGTTACTAGGGAAAGCTAAGTGTTTAGCACTAAATTATTGGTAACTATATGTCGACCTTTACTGTAGTTCTTATTGTTCCCACAGGAGTGGGAGCAGCGATCGGTGGATATGCGGGAGATGCTCTCCCCGTAGCTAAAGCGATCGCCGAAATTAGCGATCGCCTGATTACTCATCCCAATGTTCTCAATGGCGCACAGCTTTATTGGCCTTTGGAAAATACTTACTATGTCGAAGGCTATGGCTTAGATCGTTTTGCTGCTAATCAATGGGGATTGCATCCAGTAAGACAAAATAAGGTGGGTTTGCTACTGGATCGGGGTATCGAACCAGAATTGCGTTTACGGCATATTCAAGCAGCAGATGCTACTAGGGCAACCTTGGGACTAAATTTAACTGACTATGTAATTACCGATGCCCCTCTAGAAGTTGAATTACGTACTGCCGACTCTGGGGCAAGTTGGGGTACAATTGGCAATTCTGGAAGTTTGTTAAGAGCAGCTGAAAAACTGATTACTCAGGGGGGAGCAGAAGCGATCGCTGTGGTAGCCCGTTTTCCTGATGATGATAGTCCAGAATTACAAAATTATCGTCATGGCGCAGGAGTAGATCACTTAGCAGGGGCAGAAGCAGTTATTTCTCATCTAATTGTGCGTAACTTTCAGATACCTGCGGCTCATGCTCCCGCACTAAATCCTTTACCTGTCGATCCTGAGGTGTCTCCCCGTGCTGCGGCAGAAGAATTGGGGTATACTTTTTTACCTTGTGTTCTAGTGGGTTTAAGTCGTGCCCCACAATTTGTGACAGCTCCTCAATCCTTAATCCCAGATAGCATTTGGGCAGAATCAGTAGATGCAGCAATCGTTCCCTATAGTGCCTGTGGCGGTAGTGCTATCTTAAGTTTTAGTAGCTCCCCAACTCAAATTATTGCAGTAACTAATAATTCAACTCAATTACAAGTTCCTCCAGAACCTTTGGGCGTCAAAGTAACTAAAGTCAATTCTTATCTGGAAGCTTTGGGTGTTTTAGTGGCTCTTCGGGCTGGTATAAATTTCCCAGTTTTCCATCCTAACCTATCTTCTCTTCGTTGCTTATAAAAACCAGTGGTAAATCCTAATAACCCCGAACTTGAACCCCTTAGCCGTACCCAGATCTTAGTATTTATGGGTATAACTGCCATTTTCTTATTAATGGTAGCCAAGATTTGGCAAAAGCTGGGCGCAGTTAAACTATTATCCGTACAATTCAATGCTCAAGCTTTTTTGTGGAGCTTGGGGCTAGCTGTTGGTATTACTGTTACTAGTGGTATTATTTACCGTCTGTGGCCTGCTTATCGTCGTAGTGCCGATATTTATCTAGAATTGGTAATCAAACCTTTAATATGGACTGATCTGATTTGGCTAGGGTTATTACCTGGCTTGAGTGAAGAGCTATTATTTCGTGGAGTAATGTTACCCGCTTTGGGTTTAAATGTAACTGCGGTAGTTATTTCTAGTCTATTATTTGGAATTCTGCATCTAAGTGGTTCAGGTCAATGGCCTTATGTAATTTGGGCAACAATTGTCGGTTTTGCCTTAGGATATTGTGCATTAGTCACAGGTAATTTAGTTGTGCCTGTAATTGCCCATATTATTACCAATCTGGTTTCTAGTTGTCTGTGGAAAGTTAACCATTGGCAAAAACAACAATTAGGTTCTGATTCTGATGATTAAATGCGACCGTCTTGAATCTGACTTAGTCGTTCTACAAAAATATACACTTGAAGATATTCCTCAACTATTTGAAGCTATTAAAGTCTCAACAGATCGGGTTTATCCTTGGCTACCTTGGTGTCATCCTAATTATACAATTGCCGAAACAAAAGAATGGTTAAAAACAAGACCCCAGTGTTGGAATGAGGGAAAGGAATTTGGCTTTAGTATCCGCAATCGCCAGGATAGAATAGTAGGTGGTTGTGGTATAGGTATCAGGTCATTACCTTGGTCTGGTAATTTGGGTTACTGGTTAAAAACTGGAGCTACAGGAAAAGGATATGCCACTGCTGCGACTAAGCTATTAGCTCAATTTGGCATCCAACAGTTGCAGTTAAAACGTATTGAAATTGTAGCTTCAGTGGACAATCTTCCTAGCCAGCGTGTTGCAGAAAGAGCGGGTGCTTATAAAGAAGGAATAAGCAAAAATAGGCTATTAATTCCAATTAGCCATTAGCCATTAGCCAAAGCGCCATAATTCTAGCGATGAGGCGACTCCAGAAACCCACTTCTTTTAGATCTATGCTTTACCCGTCGCTTTTCTGTAAGTTCTTGATAAAGAAAATCAAAATCTAAGTGATTTTTCTTATTCTTAACTTTACTTAAAATGAAATTTATTGGACTACAATAAAAACATTAATCATAAAAAATATTTTATTGCTTTATTTCTTTTTAAAAGACAACTAAAAGCATAGTTGTTCTAATTTTAAAATTAATTTTGGTCATCATTTAGTTACATTTTTTTTGTTGTGGATAATCGACTTTGAACAACAGAGAACTTGCTATTCTTTTTGCTGCCAATAAAATTAATTTTAATTTTAATTTCTAACTAATTAATTAGCTAGTTTATCTAGATAAAACCAACTAAAAAAATCAAAGAAAAATTAAAATATGGCAACTTATAGAGTTACAAATAATGCCGATTCTGGTCAAGGTTCATTACGTCGAGCAGTACTTGATGCAAACGCCAACCTTGGATTAGATACTATTGTTTTTGAAGTAATAGACGTTAGTTTAAATTCAGCAATACTGATTACTGATTCAGTTGAAATTACTGGAAATGGTGCTGTTATTACCCAAACCCAAAGCGATCGCCTGTTTAATATTAGTGATGATAGTGATGATAGTCTAATCAATGTTACTTTTAATAATCTGACGCTAACTGGTGGTAGAGGCGATCGATTTGCTGGCGCAATTAATACTCTAGAAAACCTAACTCTCAATAAAATTACTGTTGAAGATAACGTCACTTCTGAACGAGGTGGTGCTGTATTAAGCAACGGTGCAACTTTAGTAGTTAACGATAGCTTGTTTCGCAATAATCGTTTAACTGAAGACAACGAAAATGCTGAAGGTGGTGCAATCTATCTCAGTGATGGAACTCTTGAGATTATTGACAGTGGTTTTGAAGAAAACGAAGCTAAACTAGGGATTATTAGAGCTGACAATAGTAACACTACTATTAGTAATAGTAGTGTTAACAACAATCAAGGACTCGCTATTCTTACTAGTGACGAAAGTACTCTTAGTATTAATAAATCAGAGATTTCTGCTAATAGCGATGGTGGAATTGTCTTGGAAAATAACAGCAAACTTACCCTAACTAAAAGTTCTGTTATTAACAATCAAGCTCAATTTGGTGCAGGTATAACTTTAGCAACCGCAAGTGAAGCCGAAATTATAAATAGCATCATTTCTAGTAATATTGCCGCACTCGATGGTGGGGGAATAAAAGTTGATGGTGGTTCAAAACTAAGCGTAACCAATGGCACTATTTTTGGTAATAATGCGCCTATAGGTAGCGGTATCTATCTAAGTGAAGATAGTGATGCTTTTCTCTTAGATACTAATGTTGCGGAAAATACTGGAAGTGATAATCAGCTAGAAGGAGCTAACTTTAGTATAGAGACTACTCCTGTGATTGCACCAGAAGAAGCTAACTTTCTGCAAGCTGATGTTCATCGCTTCTATCAATACGAAAAAGGATTCCATCTCTATACTTCTGATGCGAATGAGATTGCAGTTATCCAGGAACAAAGCGCAGCTGGGACATTATCCTACAATTACGAAGCTGAGAAATTTACTGTCTTAGCCGATAACAAAGATACCCTAACTGGAGCAATTATTGCAGGAGCAAAACCAGTTTACCGCTTCTTTAATACGGAAACAGGTTCTCACCTCTATACTATGGATGAAATAGAGCGTGGTTTTATCGAAGATAATCTGGCTAACTATAACTTTGAAGATATCCAGTACTATGCTTTTGAAGACCAACCAGAAAACATAGAAACAGTACCCGTATATAGAATGCTTAATAGTCAATCTGGTTCTCACTTGTTTACCATCGACCAAGCTGAAGTTAATTACATTCAAGAAAACCTACCTAACTTCTCCTTTGAAGGTGATGACGGTATTGCTTTCCACGTCTTTGAATTGTCATAAACTCTTGGAACTACATTACTAAGTCATCCCCGACTTGGTTAAGCTCTAACTGTTCCTGCGCGACAGTCTCTTAACCATAGTTGAACCCCCTGACCAATAATGCCATCGGTAGTTTCCATTGGTGGTGTCGGGGGATTATTCGCTTGAGAATTGCCAAAACGAGAAAACATCATCACCATACGCCAGCCATCACTAGTTTGAGTCAAAAATAACCAATGATAGGTTTGAATATTACTTACTTTATTGTTGCCATATTGTCTTTCTAAAACTGTAAAAAAGACTTGTTTTGGATCTTGGCGATCAATTGAACTGTATTGGATACGAGGTAAGTTTAAAGGCTCAAGCTCAGCTTGGCTAGCAGTAATAATATAGTTTCTAATTCCTGCTTTCCTGTTTGCTCTTTGAGTTCTTTGAATTACTCGATTGCTGTAGTCTGGTAAATCTTTGAGTAATAAAGGAGTTAATTTCTTGAGATTATTAGGACAAGTAAAATTATTGTCTGGCGAGCTATCAGCTTCACTACTAACTAGTTTAATTGGAATAATAACCAAGATAACAATTGCCAATACGCCCGCTCGCCAGACTCTTAAAAAATCAACCTTCACTACTAATTACCACTTAGGAAACTAAGCGAATAAACTTTTTCTTGCCTACTTGTAACACTTTTCCCGCTAAATCATCAGGTTGCTCAAAAGTAAGATTAACATCAGTCAGGCGATCGCCATCTAAACGAACTGCACTCCCCTGTATCTGTCTTCTACCTTCGCCGCTACTTTTACATAAGCCACTTGCACCCAAAATATAAAATAGCTTGGCAGGAAATTGCACCTCCGACAAAGAATATTCGGCAATGTTCTCACTATCTGCGGTATTACCCTGAAGCACAATTTGTTCCGCAGTTTGCTTTGCCTGTAACGCAGCATCTCTACCATGAAACTGTGAGGTAACCTCAATTGCCAGTAGTTTTTGTGCTTCCCTGGGGTTATTAGGTAATTTTGTCAAATCAATATCAGTTAACAATTCAAAATAATCTTTCAATAAATTATCAGGGGTTTTTTCTAGCTTAGAATACATCGATAGGGCATCTTCTTGGAGTCCGACATAATTACCTAAAGACTTAGACATTTTTTGTACACCATCTGTACCCAACAAAATTGGTAAGAGCAAACCAAATTGAGTCTGTTTACCAAAATGTCTCTGTAAATCTCGTCCCACAGCAATATTAAACTTTTGGTCTGTTCCTCCCAACTCCACATCTGCTTCTACTACTACAGAGTCATAACCCTGCATCAAAGGATATAAAAACTCGTGAAGGAAGATCGGTTTTTCTTGGTTATAGCGTTCGGCAAAACCTTCTTTGGCTAGCATCTGTCCGACAGTCATAGTTGCTAGCAATTCTTGAATTTGGGCTAAATTCAATTTACTTAACCACTCAGAGTTATAACGAACTTCCAAACGCCCTGGGGTATCAAAATCTAAGATGGGACGTAGTTGATCTAAGTAGCTTTGAGCGTTGGCTTTTACTTGTTCTGGAGTTAACTGACGACGTACATCAGATTTTCCTGTAGGATCGCCAATTTGAGCGGTAAAGTCACCAATGATCACCACTGCCGTATGTCCTGCGTCTTGAAAAGCACGTAACTTACGGTAAGGAATACTATGACCTAAATGAATATCTGTGCCTGTAGGATCGATACCTAGCTTAACTCTCAACGGGCGATCGCTCTGCGGGTAGGCTTCGCTTTTAGCAATACGTTGGATCAAATTCTCATTGGGATTATCTGAGTCTTGGCGATCTGGAAAGATTTCGCTTGTTCCTCTGTATAGCCAATCTAAATTTTTACTAGAATCTGAAGAAGACATTACCAATTACTCGTCCAAGAAGATTTAATTTTAATTTGCAGTTTATATGACAGCCAGATTATAAAGTAGCAGACTATCTGTCCTAAATCTAGGAATTTGCTTTTTGTTAATGGTTAATGGTTAATTGCTTACTGTTAATTATCATCAAAGTCTCTTACCCTAACAACAGAATTAAATCATATTTGCTTGAAATTATGCCTTCTGGTATCGCACACGATCGCATTACTCTTTGGACTCTTCCTTGGATAGCTGGAATTACTTATGGCTTAACTGGCAATGGAGAAATAACTTTAATTCTCTCTGGGGGATTTTTGTTTAGTGGTTTGATGTTTGGCCCCGATTTAGATATTTATTCTATACAATACAAACGTTGGGGCATCATACGGTATATTTGGATACCCTATCGTAAGTTTTTACCCCATCGCTCTTTATTCTCCCATGGCCTAATTATTGGTACTTGTATACGAGTTTTGTATTTATTTTTAATTGTGGCTTGGATTGGCATTTTTGGAGTAGCGATCGCTCAATTGTTTATCGGCTTTGCTTGGAATTGGCAAGATTTTATGCGACAACAATTTCATTTACTAACTAATCAATATTTAGCTGAAACTATTGCTCTAGGACTCGGTTTAGAATCAGGGGCAATGAGCCATAGTATCAGTGATTTGATTAGCTCACGCCGTAAACATAGTCTCAAAAAAAAGCAGCTCAAAACCAAGGTTAAACGTTAATTCTTAATTGCTAGCTTGCAATATGCTGAGGACAAATAATGTCCAACCAGATAGAGAACCAATGGCAAACATGAGCGATCGCCCGAGGGGAATATTTAAAATGTAGAATACAGAATAAAACGAACGGGCTATGCAAAAGGCGATCGCGGCTATTTTCGCCCAGTCTGAATCAACTCCAGTAGCATAAGCCATCAAAGCAGCTAGACCGTAAATAATTAGAGCTTCAAAGCTATTTTGGTGCGCCCAAGTTGCTCTTTGAGCGTAAGGAGGCAGCTTATCAAATATAGCGCGGGGTGCTGATTGATCGTATCCTGCTTGTAAACGTCCCCATGCAACAACTAAAAAAGGTGCATACACCAAAATGACTGCCCCAACTATGGAGTAGAGCAGAACTAGACTAACAGATAAATTCATGTATTTAATTTATTTATTTAGTTATCTAATCGAAATAAAATAGAGTGACTATTTTTCGTTGTTCTTCTGCTTCTTGACAGGTTTTTAAAAGAGTATGGCTATCATGAAAGGCAAAGCAAATCAACTGCTCACAACGAGAAATAATTTCACTATTACATAAGGCACTAGCCTCACCTAAAGAGAGATGATCGTTTTTAGAGTTCTCGATTAAATGAATAACCTTTTCTAATTGCTTTTTTGACTCGCGGGGTTGACGGGACAAGCTCTGAGGCAGAATTACCGTCAATAAGTTAGATTCAGCACGCATCGCACCTTTAATTGCTGCCGAATTAGTCCCAATAGCTCCAGAAGTAACCAGACGGTTTCCACTTAAAACTAGAGCATAGCTCATCATTTCGATTAGCTGTTGGTGCATCAGCGGTACATGGCGAGAACCTAGTAACGCAACTCGCTTAGAACTAGTTTGCTGAATAGCAGCTAGCTCTTGAGTTAATGTATCGAGGCTTGGATCGCTAACAGTTACAGTGTCTAATGGTTGTTGGCTCAATGAATAAATACTTCAAATCTTGTTTTAACCCAAGTAATTGTAACAAATGATTGTCGAGCAAAGCGATACTTTTGGTAAAACTTTATTTAAAAAGCTCTTAGCTCTTAGCTCTTAGCTTTTAGCTTTTAGCTTTTAGCTCAAGAAGCGCGGAAAGAAAAGCTTTGTAATATCTAACTCGCTACTTGCTACTTGCTATATGCGGAGCGGTATCCGCTCTGAGACTTGCTACTCCCTACTCAAGCGTAGTGGTACTAAGCAATACTACCGCGTTTGCGAGCTTCTTTATAAGAAGTTCCTACATTGCGTAAACCAGCTTTAATTAGCTGTTGTTCCAAAAGAGCAAAAAAACGAGCGCGATCGCCTCCTCTAACTACTGCCTGATTATGGGCTTCTGCGAGTGCCACGGGATAACCATAACCCTTGTGTACCTGAGCTAGTACAATACTCAAAGATTGCTCAAATAAAGCTTTATCTTCCACCACCCAAGCAGGAACTTCAATGCGAGCTATTTCCGCGCCGACATTTACATAACAGAAGTAAACCCGTTGAGACTCTTGATAGAGGTCTAAAATCCGTAAATTACTGCGATATAAAGGGCTTCTTTGTCCTGGCTGTAGTTGACCAGCCCAAAAAGTCGAGTCGCGCAAAGAATCAATTTTCTGACAAGGATATTTATCAACTAAGTCGCCACAGTTAACCACACAGTTAGGATGCTCATACTCACAAGTCTGTAACCGCAGAAAATTTAAACCTTCAGTACTACGAGAAGCACTGACATAACCCATCATAGGGATATTTGTTTCTCTGAGTCGCTCACAAGAAGCTAAAATAGGCGGTAAGATTTTGTCTCTTGCTTCTACAGGTAAACCATCTAAAAACCAATAAATTAGCGAACCATCAACCAAAGCCAGATTAGGGATATGATAATGTTCTCCTGGAGGAAGTACCCAATTACAAGCTATCTCCGCTAATATTTCTGCTTCTGACACAGTACGCCGATAACCCATCCACTCTTCTAGACGAATACCCCATTGTTTTGAAATATATAAATCTTCGGTTTTATAAAATACTTCTGGCAAACTATCTAATAAAGGGTGTAAACTCTGCCCGTAGTGGAGCATAATCTGACCGATGTTGATTAGATAACAATAAGCAATTTCGTGATGAGAAGGCGAAATTTGTGAACCATCTGTCGCAAAAACACTATGACTGTAGGGTGCTTGAGGAATATCAAAACACTGGTTTAAAGGTTCAATAGGGGTAGCTGCTGCAAATAATAAGCGATCGCGAAAAATTGCTTGAGTTTTAACTAATTCCGCTTGTTTGTTTGCTACTTGCTGTTGTAACTTTTGTGCTAACTCTAATCTTTCACGAGATGCGATCGCCTCGTTGTGCAGATGTTGGCTAATACCTGGAATTTGTCCCGCTATTTTTGATATGTCTAGCATGGTTGATGATTGAGTGCTAAATAATTTATTATCTTTGTATTATTAAGGTTGATTTGTGATTAATTTCTTCATTTTTTTGATTAAAGAAAACAGCCAAAAATCACTAAAGGGGTCTATATATTTAGCCAAAGACCAAACAACTAAGCAAGGCTGAGCAACAACTTGCAGTAATGGTAAATCGTCTTGAGAATCGGTGACTAAAATTGCCGATCTAATTTCCGACTCGGATAATAATTCTTGCATCATTAATAGTTTACCTTTAGCGCGATCGCTTGCTCCCTGCCAAAATCGACAGCCAATCAATCGATCATGTCTTAGAGGTAAATGCTGCAAGATGGGATTAATAATAAAATTAAAACCTAGGCTGGCTATGATAATTGGAGAATCAGAGTTAGTATTTACAGCCGTAATCAATTGAGAATTACCATAATCTTCAGCCAATTGTTTAGCCTTTTTTTGCCACAATAAAATTGTCCAAGGTAATAATATTGTAGGCACAAAAACTAAAAACCAATCTCTTACCTGATCTCCTCTATATGACTTGGGCAGCCATACCCAGGGGCGGAAAACTTTTAAAATAAATATTAAGATAAATCCAAATAAACGAGGACGTAAACTATCTAGATACTCAGCCGTAGAGTTTCTTAATAGAAGTGTTTCGTCAAAATCTAAAATTATTGAAGTTTGTTCTGTGGCATTGTTGATGGAAGAAATAGCTGCATCTCGATCGACTAGCTCAATGTTTTTGGTTTGATTTTTTTCCATGAAAAAAAATAAAAATTAATATGACAATCTCGGATAGATTGTAATCAGCAATTTTCCTAGTCTACAAGACATTATCTCAAAAACTTGCTATTTGCTAAACGTGAGTTCGGAGTTCAGAGTTCGGAGTTCGTAGTTGTAATTTTTTCAACGAAACAATCGGGGATTCAGACACTTAAAACTGAATAAATTCCGATCAATTTCTGAGTTTCTAGCTTCGTCGAACTGACGTTAATTCAGCAATGCC